>CAYUNQ010000114.1:0-7925 GCA_964446185.1 uncultured Marinobacter sp.
GTGGTCTACGGTGTGGTACACCTGGTTCCAGCCCATGTGGGGCACTTTCAGGCGTGCGCCGTTTTCGGTGAGGCTGTCACCGAAGTAACGGACTTCGGACGGGAACAGGCCGATGCCTTCCACGCCGCCGTTTTCTTCGCTGCGGGCCATCAGGGCCTGCATGCCAACGCAGATGCCGAGGAACGGGCGGTCCCGGGAGACTTCTTTGACGAGTTCAACCACGCCCAAACGGTGCATTTCAGCCATGCAGTCACGGATGGCGCCGACGCCGGGCAGGATTACCCGGTCGGCTTCGCGGATTTTGGCGGCATCGTCTGTAACCAGCACGGTGCAGTCCGGGGCCACGTGCTCTACGGCTTTGCGGGCGGAATGCAGGTTACCCATGCCGTAGTCGATGATGGCGACGGTCTTCATGGTGGTTCTGTTCCTATTCGTGACCGGTTACAGGGCGCCTTTGGTGGACGGGGTGATGCCCGCCATGCGCTCGTCCATTTCAATCGCCATGCGCAGGGCGCGGCCGAAGGCTTTGAACACGGTTTCGATCTGGTGGTGGGTGTTCTTGCCCTTCAGGTTGTCGATGTGCAGGGTCACCATGGAGTGGTTGACGAAGCCGTGGAAGAACTCTTCGAACAGGTCTACATCAAAGCCGCCCACGCTGGCGCGGGTGTAGGGTACGTCCATGCTCAGGCCCGGACGGCCGGAGAGGTCGATGACCACGCGGGACAGGGCTTCGTCCAGGGGCACGTAGGCGTGGCCGTAGCGGCGAATGCCTTTTTTGTCGCCCACGGCTTGCTTGAAGGCCTGGCCCAGGGTGATGCCGATGTCTTCCACCGTGTGGTGGTCGTCGATGTGGAGGTCGCCCTTGCAGGTAATATCCAGATCTACCAGGCCGTGGCGGGCAATCTGGTCCATCATGTGATCAAGGAAGGGCACGCCGGTGTCAAAGCAGGCTTTGCCGGTGCCATCGAGATTGATCTCGACAGAGATCTGGGTTTCAAGGGTATTTCGCTCTACCCGAGCCTTACGTTCAGCCATGGAGACTCCGTCTAGAAAACAGGCTTGCTACTGTAAATATTCGATTCGCAGATTATACCCGTTAACACAGCCGGAGTCCCGCAACCGCATCAATCGCCCTGATAGCTCAGAACGCGCCCTTCAGATTGTTCATGTAGGTGTCTACAAGGCTGTTGAACTCGTGTTTGATCACCGGGCTGATGGCCAGCTTGAGCAGGCTGGGCAAGGGAACGGTCAGCTGGGCACTGGTCTGGAAGCGCACCCTGGTGGCGTTGTCGCCATTGGCGGTGATGGTCCAGGCGCCGCTGACTTCGGCATTTCCCTCGCCTTTTACCGGATCCCAGGTGATTTTGCCGGTTTCTTTATTCGGGTGATAGGTGCAGGCGTAAACGGTCTGGATGGCGTGCTTATCAACACCCACCTTTTCCATTTCCCAGCGGTAGGCGTTGCCACCCAGGTCCACCAGCTTGTCGACTTTCGGGAAGTGGCTGACAGAACGGGGAACATCTGCCAGAAGATCGAAGACATCATCATAGCCGGCCGGAATCTCGAGTTCCCGGTTCAGCTCAATCGATACAGTAATGGCCACAGCCGACTCCTTTTTATGCTTATTTACGTATGCTTGTTTGCGCGCACCGGGTCAACCCCGGTTTTTTGACGGGGTGTATTTTGACCCAAGACTAACGCATTGTCATATTCCTGCACTGTTAATTTGCTAACCCTGCGTTATCCTTTGGGTAATTCATTCGTAATACGGCAGCAATCCACCCTGCCGGAAAGAAAAGGAACTCGCCATGAAAGCTGTTCGCTATGTGCTCTATGCTGTTATCGCCCTTGTCGTGCTGGCGGTTGCAGCGGTTGCCATTGCCGTTGCCGTGATCAACCCGAACGATTACAAACCCCAGATTGAAGCCGCGGTGGAGAAGAACACCAACCTTCAGTTACAGCTTGAGGGGGACATCGGCTGGTCTTTCATTCCGCTGGGGCTGGAGCTGAACCAGGTTGAGGCAACACTGGAAGGCGAACGCTTCGTGGCACTGGAACAGCTGATTGCCAAGATCGATTTCTGGTCGTTGATTGCCATGTCGCCGCAGGTGAACACCTTCCTGCTGAACGGTCTGGACGCGCGGCTGGAAGTGAACGAGCAAGGCGAAGGTAACTGGGCGCGGATCATGCCGGAGAAGAGCGCAGATGGCTCGGAAGCGCCTGCAACTGACGGTGCCAGCGCCGAACCGACCCCGACAGAAACCGCAGACACCGCAAAAGAATCCGGCGGCGAAGCCCTGAACTTCAACGTAGAGAACGTGGAAATCAGCAACGCCAGCGTTCACTACAACGACAAGAGCACCGGCCAGTCCGTTACCCTGGAAGATTTCACCGTTACCGCCAGCAACATTACCCTGGGATCGGAGTTCCCGCTGGATATCCGCTTCAAGGTAGAAACCAGCCAGCCGAAGTTCGCAGTAGACGGCAGCATCAGCGCGCAACTGAAAGCCAACCAGGCGCTCAACGAATTTGCCATGTCCGGCCTGAAAGCCGTTTTTGACATGAACGGTGAGCCATTCGGCGGCAAGTCGGTGACCGCCGAACTGGGTGGCTCACTGGCCGCCAACCTGGAGAACGAAACCGCAACCCTCAGCGGCTTTACCGCCAGCCTGGCCAACCTGAACCTGAGCACGGACCTGAACGTGAAAGGCTTCGGCGACAAGCCAGCCCTGGATGGCAAACTGGCCATTTCCGAGTTTTCCCTGAAACAACTACTGAGCAACCTGGGCCAGCCGGCGATTGCAACCGAAGATCCGGACGTACTGAAGGCTATCGCACTGTCCACCAACCTGGGCGGCGAGCCCGGCACCGTTGCCCTTAGCAACCTGAAAATCACCCTGGACGACACCACCTTCAACGGCGGTGGCAGCTATAACCTCGGCACCGGCGGGCTGGTGTTTGACCTGAACGGCGACAAACTCAATGCCGACCGCTACCTGCCACCCACGCCGGAAGAAGGTGAAGCCGCCGCTAGTGAGACAGCCGCTGAATCTGAAAGCTCTGCACCGCAAACCGCCGCAGCCAGCCAACCGGAAACTGACCTGCTGCCACTGGAAACCCTGCGCACCCTGCTGCTGGACATCGACTTCGGCCTTGGCGAACTGATTGTCAGCAACCTGACCATCAACGAAATCAAGGCCAGCACCACCGCCAAAGACGGCCTGCTGAAAGTGGACGAGTTCAGCGGCAAGCTGTACGACGGCAGCTTTGACGCCAACGTGACCATCGACGCCCGCAGCGACAACCCGAAGTACACCGTGCGTTCCGACGTCAGCAACGTACAGACGCTACCGCTACTAACTCAGCTGGCCGAAGTGGACATGCTCTCTGGCGGCGCCAACCTGAAACTGGCGGTAGACACCAGCGGCAACCGCATCTCTGCCCTCCGCAACAACGCCAGTGGCGATATCAGCTTCAACCTGGCCGAAGGGCAGTTCCGCAAAATGAACCTGACCCGCATGGCCTGTCAGGGCATTGCCCTGGTGAACCAGGACTCCCTGACCACCACAGATTGGGGCACCACCACTCCGTTCAACGACATGCGTGGTACCCTTAAGATTGACGGCAACACCCTGAACAACACCGACCTGGTTGCCGCCCTGGCCGGCATGCGCCTTGAAGGCAAAGGCACCGTTGACCTTGAGCAGAGCAATCTGGACTACGAGCTGGGCCTGCGCATCGTTGGCGAGATTCACCGGGACGAAGCCTGCCGGGTAACCGAGTACGTTCAGAACGTGGTTATCCCCGTGGAGTGCCGCGGCAACTTCACCGAAGACCCGGCCGGCCTGTGTTCCTTCGACGGCTCGCGCTTCCGCGACACCATCAAGGACATAGCTGCGAACGCAGCCCGCGCCAAGGCCCAGGAAGAAATCGACCGGGCCAAAGCCAAGGCAGAAGAAAAAATTGATGAGGCCAAACAGAAAGCCGAAGACAAGGTCAGCGAAAAATTGCAGGAGAAACTCGGTGAAGAAGGCGGCAAAGTGAAAGATGCCCTCAAAGGCCTGTTTGGCCGATGACCGACAGCTTCGCCGACCGGCTACTGGACTGGTACGACAACCACGGCAGGCACAACCTGCCGTGGCACCATAACCGCAACGCTTACCGGGTCTGGGTGTCGGAGATCATGCTCCAGCAGACCCAGGTAGCCACCGTTATCCCCTACTTCGAAGCCTTCATGGCCAGTTTTCCGAATGTGCAGGCACTGGCTGCGGCACCGACAGACGACGTACTCAGCCACTGGTCTGGCCTGGGCTACTACGCGCGCGCCCGCAACCTGCACAAGGCCGCCAAACAGGTGGTGGGCGAGCATGGCGGCGAGTTCCCGCAAGACCAGCAAACACTGGAAACCCTGACTGGCATCGGCCGCTCCACCGCCGCCGCCATTATTGCCCAGGCCTTCGGTAAGCGGGCCGCCATTCTGGACGGCAACGTAAAACGTGTTCTGGCCCGCTACCACGCCGTACCCGGCTGGCCCGGCCAAACCTCGGTACTAAAGCAACTCTGGCAGCATGCCGAGCAACACACGCCCGGTGAGCGCGTGCGGGACTACACCCAGGGCATCATGGACCTTGGCGCCATGGTGTGCACCCGCAGCAAGCCGGCCTGTGAAAGCTGCCCGGTAAACAACGGCTGCCTGGCCTACGCCCGAAACGAGACCAAGCTCTACCCGGGCTCCAAGCCCAAGAAAGAGAAACCGGAAAAGACCACATGGATGCTGATCCTGGAAGACAGCGAAGGCCGCATCCTGCTGGAGCGACGCCCGCCCAGCGGCATCTGGGGTGGCCTGTGGAGCCTGCCGGAACTGGACCCGGCCTATGGCGCCGAGGAACTGCAGGAAGCCTGTGAAACGAAGCTGGGACTGGCCTGCAGTGATCCGGAACTGATCAGCGGCTTCCGCCATACCTTCAGCCACTATCACCTGCACATCCAGCCGGCCCGACTGCCGGTAACCGGCAGCAACAAAGTGGCAGATGCCGACAGCCAGCGCTGGGTGCACCGGGACCAGGCTTTAACCCTCGGCCTGCCCGCCCCCATCCGAACCCTGCTGACCGAGCCGGAACAGACTACTCTGCTCTGAACCCACGGCGATCTGTTATCATTCGCCCAGTCCACCAACACAGGAGCCGACATGAGCCGCACCGTATTCTGCCGCAAGTATCAGAAAGAAATGGAAGGCCTGACCATGCCCCCCATGCCCGGCCCCAAAGGCCAGGAAATCTTCGACAACGTGTCGAAAGTGGCCTGGGAAGAATGGCAGAACCAGCAGACCATGCTGATCAACGAAAAACACCTGAGCATGATGGACCCGAACAACCGGAAATACCTGCAGGCCCAGATGGAACGCTTCTTCAATAACGAGCCGTTCGACCAAGCAGAAGGCTTCGTTCCGCCGGAAAAATGAGCTAACTGATCAAGGCCTGAACAACGGCAAAAAGTTTCAGAAAATTTTTGCGGAGCGGCCTTGACTCCCCAACCCTAAACCGGTTTAATAGCGCCCCGTTGCACAGCAGTACTGCAACTTGCCCGGATAGCTCAGTTGGTAGAGCAGGGGATTGAAAATCCCCGTGTCGGTGGTTCGATTCCGCCTCCGGGCACCATAAGATTCAATGACTTAGCCCGCTTCTTAGCGGGCTTTGTTGTTTCTGGGCGATTACGACTTCACCGGCCAGCCAAACTCAAAGAGCGGCCAGAATGGTTTCCGCACTGCTGGCATCAATACCCGTGGTATCGATATTGAGCAGCTCGACCTTGCCGTCATTGACGATCATCGCGTAGCGCTTGCTGCGCACACCCAATCCACGCTCAGTCAGATCGAGCTCCAGGCAGGTGGGTTGCTGAACAACCCGGCGTGAAAGCTCCTGGCACCGCGAATACGCCCCTCACCCCAACTGCGCCACCGGCAACCACCCCGCCAGCCCCATAAAGTGGAACAGCACCGTCACCACTCCGAACAACAGAACCAGCACAATCGCCGCCTTCCCGCCCGGAGCCATAAAGCCTGTTTTACCACCTTGAAGTGTTCTTGATTTCCAGGCCAGCAGGGCCGGGATGATACAGGCCCAGACAGCAGCGGCTGCGCCGGCATAGCCGATGGCCAGGACAAAGCCGAAGGGTGCCAGCAGCGAGAGCAGCAGCGGCGGGATGAAAGTGATTGCCCAGGTTTTGGTGCGGCCCTTTCGGTCGTTTTCGAAACCGAAGAGGTCGGCCATGAAATCGAATGTCCCCAGCCCCACGCCCACAAAGGACGACAGAATCGCCGCCGCAGAGAAGGCGCTGATGGTATTGGCCACCCGCTCGGAGTCTATGGCAAACCCCAGGGCCGCCAGCAGCACGTCGACATCGCCACCCCGGGCGACAACGGGTCCGAAGTCGGCCCTTGGCAGATTGCCGAAGATGCTCACCAGCCAGGCGATGTAAAACAGCAAGGCAATGGAGGTGCCGCCGAGAATAGCCTTTTGCGCCTTCCGCTCTTCCCCATAATAGGCTCGCAGAGAAGCAACCGAGTGGTGGTAACCGAAAGACGTCAGGGCCACCGGCAACATGGCCAGCGCGTAGGGTGCGTAGTGGCCATGCTGGTTGACGGTGTCGAACAGGACACTGAAATCAATCCGTGATGCGAGGCCGGATACGCCCAACACAAAGCTCAGCAGCATGAAGGTAACCAGCACCACCGAAAGCCGGTCCACGGCCCGGGTGGAGTGCCACACCACCAGTGAAAACACCGCCACAAAGGCCACAGACGCCAGCTTGCTGCTGACTCCTGTCACGCCCTGAATGATCAGCCCGGACGACGTAATGTAGGCATAGAGCAGAATGCCGCCGACAAAATAGACCATCAGGTTACTGAAGATATTCACCCGCGGCCCCAGCATGGACTTGGTGACCGTATTAAACGACGCCCTCAGGTCATAATGCTTCAGGGCTTCCAGCAGCATCCAGCCGGACAGCGTCATCACCACCATGGTGAGAATCAGCGCAAAGCTGGACCACAGCGTCCATGCACCGGCGCCGGAACTTGGCAGGCCAAGCATACCCGCGCCCACGCAGACGCTGGCGATGATGCTGGCGCCGCCGATGAGTGAAGGAGATCGTCTGGAAACCGGCTGGTCTGTCACTTTGCGCCCGCCACCCGCTTGGCCAGAAACACATCCAGATCCCGAACCTCTTCCAGGCAAAGGCTGTGCTCCATCCCATAGCTATGGTACTCCGGCTCGTACCCCAGCTCCTGCAGTTTCTGCTGAGCCGCCTGTCCAAGATGTTCCGCAACAACCTGATCAAACCGGCCGTGAGCAATAAAGACGGGAAGCTGGCGATTGGCCTCGCTCAGCTCGATAGAATCAGCGGTGGCAAAATAGGTGGAGAGGGCGAACAGGCCACCTAGTCGCTCGGGATAGCTCAGTGCCAGCTCATAGGCCACCGCACCGCCCTGCGAGAAGCCGCCAAGGATGATGTTCTCGCTGGCAATGCCACGCTCCCGCTCCTGCCGGATCAGCTCTGCCACCATCGCCGCCGAGGCCCGCAGTTGTTCGGCATCCACCTTTCGGTCTACGTCCATGGCGAGGATGTCGTACCAGGCTGGCATCACGTAACCACCGTTGATGGTTACCGGCAACTCGGGGGCGTGGGGGAAAATAAAGCGGACTGGCTTCTCGCGGGAGAACCGGAACTCCGGAACCACCGGCTCAAAATCGTGGCCGCTGGCGCCCAGGCCGTGCAACCAGATGATGGTGGTTTCGGGGATATGCCTGATTGCCGTGTTGTTTTTTATTCTGACCTTTTCGTTTAAGGTATCCAAAATGGCGATGGGCGCCACCGCGAGCTCGATGCCCCGGACCTGGTGTACGGTGCTGCTGCTGGTCTCGATT
>CAYUNQ010000115.1:0-7850 GCA_964446185.1 uncultured Marinobacter sp.
CGATCTGTTACACCCGCCATGGGTGCAACAATCAATGGATTGGGCAAGGTGTACGGCCCGATTTTTGCCGTTGGCAGCATGATCTGAGTCCGTTTCACAGCGGGTGAGCAAGGTTCGGTAGAGCGGCTGGTTAATTTCTGACCGCTCTGGTCTCCGAAGGGCGGTAATGATACCGCCGGGGGCACATTGATTGAAGGGGCGAAAGCAGGAAAAAATTGATTATTTTTCGTGCTTTCTGGTTGACTTTTGCGCTGTCAACTCTGATTCGTGCTGGTGGTTGCCTGGTTGAGTCAGGGGCTGGCTGGCCGGAAGCTCAGGTTGTAGTTCACCGCGTCGCGGCCCGGGTCACGGATGCTGATGGCAATGCGAACCGGTGTTTCTACGGGCATCGCAGCCAGCCCGGTAGCATCGCCGGCAAGGTACTCTTGCGGCGGAAACACGCTTTGGGCAACTACGTCGCCGTTAAGGTTCGAGAAGGTCAGGGCAATGGCCGGGAACGGCTGTTCAAAGCCGGCCCGGTTAAGGATAACCGCATCGACAATCAGTTGGGCCCGGTTGTCCGGATCGGTGCGTACCACCAATTTCCGGCTCTGGATGGCGTCGACATCTACCAGCGGCTTGAGTGTGCAGCCGGCAAGTTCACAGCCCTTTTCATAGAACGGACGCAGTTGGGGAATGGCAGAGAGCCGGTCAAACTGGAACCAGGTTACCTGGGCCACCAGAACGCCGATCAGAACCAGCACCACGAGAGACCACAGGGCTGTCCGCAGGCCTCCGCTACCCCGGCTCACCGAAACCGGGTCCCGGCGCAGGTCCTGGTACAGGTTGTCGGTCTGACTGGGTTTGGCTGGGCGACTTGTGACCGGCTCACCTACCCGGTCGTCATCGGCAGTCAACGGCTGTTCGTCCTTGGGCAGCGGACTGGCCGGTGTGGTTTCCGGTTCGGGCTCGGGCTCGGGTTCAGGTGCCAGTTCAGGCTCAGGGCGAGGCTCATCTTCCGGCCCGAGCGCCACCTCCTCCAGCATGGCCTCAGCCCAGCTTTCATCCACCGGGTGATCGTCATGTTCGGGGTCAGCGCCGCCAAAGCCGGACGCATCCGGTTCTTCGACATCCCGGAAACTGTCACTGAGCTCGTCGTCGGAAAAGGTCAGCTTGCTGCCGGCATAGCGACCCTCGGTGGCGTCTTCGTCCGGATTATCGGCAAAAACCAGCTCTTCGTCACCAGAGCCATCGCCCAGTTGCTTTTTGCTTGGCTGGGCGACGGTGTTGCCACCTTCAATTACCCTGTGTTCCAGAGCATTGAACACGTTCATGCAGGTGCCGCAACGTACCTTGCCTCCGGCCACACCAAGCAGCTCATCCGTTACCCGGAACCGGGTATCGCATTTTGGGCACTGGGTCTGAAGGCTGCTTTGGGTCATGCTCTGGTCCTGAAAGCGGGGTCGCTAGGTCAAATTACTAGGGCTCAGGCAGTTTAGTCATAAACACCTGAGACGTCATCTGTCCCTGCGTCGTCCTGTGAGGCGTATCCAGTCTTCCTTCTGCTCCGGCTCGTCCATGATGAACCAGGGCTCGTAGGCGTCCATCACTTCCCGGGCCTGGTTGAACAGGATGCCGGACAGTACCAGGTGGCCGCCGGGCCTGGTCAGTTCTGCCAGCCTCGGGGCCAGGCCAATCAGTGGCTGGGCGAGGATGTTGGCCAGCATGATGTCGGCCTGGGTGTCCGGGTCGCTGCCGGGCAGGTAGAGGTCCAGGCGGTTGTCTTCCACGCCGTTACGGCGGGCGTTATCGCGGCTGGCTTCCAGGGCTTGCGGGTCTGTATCCACGCCAATCACATGGTCTGCACCCAGCAGCAGGGCGGCCAGCCCCAGAATGCCGGAGCCGCAGCCATAGTCCGTCACCTGTTTGCCGGTGACTTCCTGGCCGTCGAGCCATTCCAGGCACAACGCCGTGGTGGGGTGGGTGCCGGTACCAAAGGCCAGGCCCGGGTCCAGCAGCAGGTTGGCGGCATCCGGGTCTGGTGCCTCGTGCCAGCTGGGCACAATCCACAGGCGTTCGCCGAATTGCAGGGGATGGAAGTCGTCCATCCAGGCCCGCTCCCAGTCTTTGTCTTCTACCAGGGTAACGTCGATCTCGGCCAGGGCTTGCTGGGTCTGCTGGTGCCAGGCATCACGAATGTCAGAGCACAGCTGCTCTATATTCCGGTCGGACTGGAACAGGCCGGTAACGGTGGTCTGGTTCCAGAGGGGGGTGGTGCCCGGATCGGGCTCGTACAGGGGCTGGTCGGCAGCGTCTTCCATGGAAACGGCGTCTGCGCCCATTTCCATTAACAGATCCTCCAGCTGATCCGCAGTATCCGGATCAGCTGGAATCTGGAGTTGTATCCAGGGCATGGTTAATCCCGCATCAGTTTCTCGAGGTAGTGGATGGTGAAGTCTACCTGTTTAAAGCCACCATCGCGTACCAGTTTTCGATGCAGGGGTTGATTGGTCTTGATGCCCTCGACCAGGATTTCGTCCAGCGCGTTCTTCATGCGCCGCCGGGCGATCTCCCGATCGTCGCCCCAGGTGATCAGTTTGGCCACCAGGGAATCGTAGTACGGCGGTACCGTGTAGCCGCTGTACAGATGGGAGTCGACACGGATGCCGTTGCCGCCGGGCGCGTGGAAATGCTTGACCTTGCCGGGGCTGGGTACGAAGGTTTGCGGGTCTTCGGCGTTGATCCGGCACTCAATGGCGTGGCCGGTAATGTGGATTTCGTCCTGGCTGTATTGCAGCGGCAGGCCGCTGGCAATACGCAGCTGTTCACGCACGATATCCACGCCCGTAACCATCTCGGAGACCGGGTGCTCAACCTGTACCCGGGTGTTCATTTCAATGAAATAGAACTCGCCGTCCTGGTACAGGAACTCGAAGGTGCCGGCACCCACGTAGCCGATTTCCTTGCAGGCATCCACGCAGGCCTTAAGGGTGCGCTCCCGGGACTCCGGGTTGATGTTCGGGGCCGGTGCTTCCTCGATCACCTTCTGGTTGCGGCGCTGCATGGAGCAGTCCCGGTCGCCCAGGTGGATGACATTGCCGTGCATATCGGCCAGAACCTGAACTTCCACGTGGCGTGGTGTTTCCAGGAACTTTTCGAGATAGACGGTGGGATCGCCGAATGCATTCTTGGCTTCGGTCTGGGTGATCTGGACCGCTTTCAGCAGGGCGGCTTCAGAATGCACCACCTGCATCCCGCGACCACCACCGCCGGAAGCGGCTTTGATCATCACCGGGTAGCCGATCTGCTTTGCCAGCCTCAGAGTGCGCTCGTCGTCTTCTGTCAACGGGCCGTCGGAGCCGGGAACGGTCGGTACGCCCGCCTTTTTCATGGCTTCGATAGCGGACACCTTGTTACCCATCAGGCGGATGGTCTCTGCCCGGGGGCCGATAAAGCGGAAGCCGCTCTTCTCGACCTGTTCGGCAAAATCGGCGTTCTCTGCCAGAAAGCCGTAACCGGGGTGAATGCCCACGGAATCGGTAACTTCCGCCGCACTGATGATGGCGGGGATGTTCAGGTAGCTTTCTGTGGGGCTGTTCGGGCCTATGCAGACAGACTCGTCTGCAAGGCGCACGTGCATCAGGTCGCGGTCTACCTGTGAGTGGACAGCAACTGTTTTGATACCCAGCTCCTTGCACGCGCGGAGAATGCGCAGGGCAATTTCACCGCGGTTTGCGATCAGAACTTTTTCTAACATGGCCATGGCTAACAATCACCGAATTCAGGAAATGACGACCAGGGGCTGGTCAAACTCGACCGGCTGGCCATTTTCGACCAGAATTTCGGTCACGGTACCGGCTTTGTCGGCTTCGATCTGGTTCATCATCTTCATGGCTTCAACGATACAAATCACGTCGCCCACGTTGACCTTCTGGCCCACTTCCACAAACACACTGGCGGTGGGTGAGGGCGCACGATAGAAGGTGCCGACCATCGGAGATTTGACGGCGTGGCCGCTGAACGCAGGAGCGGCGCCTTCTTCGGCCGGGGCCGCCGGCGCTGCCGGAGCGGGAGCCGGTGCCTGTGGCGCCTGCGGTGCGAAGTGGCTTACGTAGTGGCCACCAGCGGCCTGCTCGCGACGACGGGAGATGCGAACAGAGTCATCCCCTTCGTGAATTTCCAGCTCCTCGACATCAGACTCTTCGAGCAGTTCGATCAGTTTCTTGATTTTGCGAATATCCATAACTGTGTCAGTCCCGTTGTTACTGGTCTATCGGTGAATTCTTTGCAGGGCAGCCTGCAGGGCCAGGTCATAGCCGTGGCTGCCCAGCCCGCAGATAACGCCTGCGGCGATATCTGAAAAGTACGAGTGATGGCGGAAGGCTTCCCGCGCATGCACGTTGGAAAGGTGCACTTCAATAAACGGAATGCCGGAAGCTAGCATGGCATCACGCAGCGCAACGCTGGTGTGGGTGAAGGCGGCTGGATTGATAATGATGAAATCCACGCCCTCTGCCCTGGCTTCGTGCACTCTCTCAATCAGTTCGTATTCTGCGTTCGACTGCAGGTGCAAAAGGTGATGGCCCTGGTCTGCAGCCGTTGCGCGCAGCCGGTCATCAATATCGGCCAGGGTCTCATGGCCATAGACCTCAGGCTCCCGGGTACCGAGCATGTTGAGGTTAGGGCCATGGAGCACAAGAATGGTCGACACGGTAGTTCTGCCTCGGTGTTATTTGAACAGGATCGCCGAAGATAACGGCACTTTGCCCGAATGGTGCGTGCTTGTTAGCTCCAGATCAACACTTTTTGACAATCTTCATGTTGTCGGATTGATCCCGAAAAAAGATTACACACCAATTGCCGGCGGCGCGATGACATTTCGTTGATGAGCACAATTGTCGGCTATCGAAGGCAAGGCTGGTATTCGACGTTGGTTTCATGGGCCGGGCAGGGAGCCCGGCCCTGAGGGCAGGTTTACTGAGCCGCAGTAACCTGGTTCCGGCCTTGTTCTTTCGACCGGTAGAGTGCTTTGTCTGCCCGTTCGCACAGTGACTGGGCGCTATCACCCTGCCAGTTGGCAACTCCGCAACTGAACGACACACTGAATTCCTGTTCCCCCGCCTGCTGCTGAAGTTCGGAAAAACGCTGGCGTATTTCATCCAGCACGGTCCGGGCATCCGTGATGGAGGTGTTGGGCAGGATGACCGCAAACTCTTCGCCACCATAGCGCCCGATGTGGTCGGTTTTACGCAACCGTTGCTTCATGAACATGGACAGGCTGCGCAGAATGCGATCCCCGATGGGGTGGCCGTAGGTATCGTTGACCTTCTTGAACTCGTCAATATCGATCATGGCAAAGGCCAGCGGCTGGTCTTTTTGCCGGGCCCGTACGATTTCCTGTTCCAGCAGGTACAGGGTGTGGGTGTGGTTGTACAGGCCGGTGAGGCTGTCGCGGATCATCAGCGCCAGCAGCGAGCGTGCACGGCGGCCCCGGTTGTGGATGGTAGCGAGCAGGTGCTTCGGGTCGATGGGCTTGGTCAGGAAGTCGTCACCCCCAAGGCTCATGGCCTGTAACTGCTTGTTGACGTCTTCTTCGGCCGACAGATAGATAATCGGAACGCTGTGGAATTTGTCCTGCTGCCGGATCACCCGGGCGATTTCGGTGCCGGTGCAACCGGGCATGTACATGTCGAGGATGATGATTTCCGGGGAGAACTCATCCAGCGCATTGATAATCTGCATGGGGTCGGTAATCACGTGGGCGTTCATGCCTGCCCGCTTGAGGACCGTTTCCATGAACTTGGCCTGGGCCCGGGAGTCGTCCAGCACCAGCACCCGGTAGGGCTCGGAGGTATTGCCGTGAGTGTAGGTTTCGATTTTCTCGATCAGCTGGCCCGGGTCCACTGCCGGGTAGAAGAACTCCTCGCCCCCACAGCGTGAAGCCCTCAGCCGGGTTTCAATGGTGCCATCATCTTCGCTGACGAAGATGATGGGGATCGGTGTTTCGTGGTGTTTCTGCAGTTGCTCGATGGTGGCAATGCCGGCCAGGGAACCTTCGCCGAAGTTCACATCCATCAGAATGGTTTCCGGCTTGCTCTGGTTGCAGGCCTCGACCAGGCCCCGGGCGTTGTCAAAGGCGGCGGCGTGGAACCCGAAAACCTCCAGCTGGCGGATCAGCCGGCTGGCGGTTTCGCTGTTGCCCAGGGCAATGTACACCGGGGTGCGCCGGTATTGCTGCGGCGCATGTCCGGTGGCCTGGTCGGAGCGGCGCTGGGTGCTCTGGCACAGGCTGCCGGTGGCGTCCTGAAGCTGTGCGGCAAGGTTGTCATCGAGAACGGTACCCGGTGCCCAGTTTGCCAACAGCTGCAGGATGCGTTTGCCGGCATTGGCGTGGTCATTCATCTCGAAGCGCAGGGCATAGCGAATCAGCTTGTCGGTGTCTGCGGCGAAGGGTTCCCGGAGGTTGCCGGCCTGGTCCCGGTTCTCGCTGATCTTCTGCCAGGTGTCCAGTACCACCCGGGCCTGGGTGGTTACACGGCGGGCGAAGTGCTGCCTCAGTTTCTCTTTCTGGCTTTCGTCGTTCATGGGGCTCCGGCCTGTGTCTTTTTTGTGAAGAATCACCCGATCCGC
Source organism: uncultured Marinobacter sp. (assembly GCA_964446185.1). Taxonomy (GTDB): domain Bacteria; phylum Pseudomonadota; class Gammaproteobacteria; order Pseudomonadales; family Oleiphilaceae; genus Marinobacter. The sequence goes on from CAYUNQ010000115.1 coordinate 6,610, forward strand.
AGGGATAACTTTCTAACCTTAGTCGGTTTTCAGAGTCTATAGTGTTTAATGTTGTCGGCGTAGATTGCACACTGTAAATGTTTGTCAACTCTGCGAAATAGATCACGGGCATTGTTCAGGCCAGCATGGCCGGGGCCGGTAAATCATGGCAAGGAAGCACACCATCACGCTTGTAATGCAGCAGGGTGAAATTTCCCTGAGTGCCCTGCTGATTTTGTTCACCAGCGGTTTGCTGGTGATTATCCTCACAGCCGCTTTTATCACCAGTTTCGGCCATTTTCGGGACTATGTGGCCGGTCAGTTGACTGACCAGGCCCTGGATGGTGCCACAGCCACCGGGCTTTCCCTCTCTCATGCGATTGACGGATCAGACCCGGTGGCATCGACATCACTGGTGGATGCGGTGTTCGACAGCGGCCATTACCTTTCGGTGGAGTACATCGGCCACGATGGTGGCGTTATCGCCGGCCGGCGTATGGAGCTGGAAGCCTCCGCCGCTCCCGGCTGGTTCATCCGTCTGGCCAGGCTGCCCCTGCCGCAGGCCGAGGCGGAGGTGGTGCGGGGCTGGACCCGGCTAGGCAAGGTTCGCGTGGTTAGCCACCCCGGGCGGGCCTACGATGACCTCTGGCGGATTACTCTGGGCCTGATGATTAGTGTGCTGGTGATTGGCGGTGCCGGGTTGCTTGCCCTGTATTTGCTGGTGAGGCGCTTGCTGCGGCCCCTCACAGCACTGGAACAGCAGGCCCGGGCCTGGGGCCGGCGGGATTTCCGTCAGCGGGTGCGCACCCGCTCAACCCGTGAGCTGAACCGGGTAACCGAGGCCATGAACCAGATGGCGGACGACCTGGAGCGCCTGTTTCTGGGTCAGGGCCGGCTGATCCAGCATCTGCGCAGGGTGAATAGTGAAGACCCGGTGACCGGGTTGGCCAGCCGCAGTGCCTTTGATCAGCGCCTGAAAGCTGAAGTTATGTCGGAAGAAAAGTCAGCTCCCGGAGTGTTGGCGATGATCCGCCTGATCGGGTTTGCTGATTACAACATGGTCTATGGCCGGGAAGAGGGCGACCAGTTGCTGCGGCAGGTAGCGGGAAGTCTGGCCGGCTTTACTGCACGCCACCCCCAGTCCTTTGCCGGCCGGCGCACCGGCGCGGAGTTTGTGGTGTTTCTGCCCGGGGCGCCCGCAACGGATGCCCGGAACTGGCTTGAACTGTTAATACAGGAGCTCGACAGCATCTACAGCAACC
>CAYUNQ010000116.1:0-7816 GCA_964446185.1 uncultured Marinobacter sp.
ACAGAAGCGTGCGGCCTATCAGGCTGATATTACCTACGGTACCAACAACGAATTCGGGTTCGACTACCTGCGCGACAACATGGCCTTCGGTATTGAAGACAAGGTCCAGCGAGGTCTGAATTACGCCATCGTGGATGAGGTGGACTCCATCCTGATCGACGAAGCCCGTACCCCGCTGATTATCTCCGGGGCTGCGGAAGATTCCTCCAGGTTGTATCAGGCCGTCAACGCCCTGGTGCCCGGCCTGGAGAAAGGCGAGGTCGACGAAGCCGGTGAATCCAGTGGCGATTTCACCATTGATGAAAAGTCCCGCCAGGTTGAGCTGACTGAAACCGGCCATGAGAAAGTGGAAGACTTGCTGCTGGCCCAGGGCCTGCTGCAGGAAGGCGAAAGCCTGTACTCCGCGGCTAACCTGAGCCTGCTGCACCACGTGCATTCTGCGCTGCGCGCCCACCACCTGTTCCAGAAAGACGTGGACTACATTGTTCAGGGCGGTCAGGTTGTGATTGTTGACGAGCACACCGGCCGGACCATGCCGGGCCGCCGCTGGAGCGAGGGCCTGCACCAGGCCATCGAAGCGAAAGAAGGCCTCAAGATTCAGGCCGAGAGCCAGACCCTGGCGTCTACCACCTTCCAGAACTACTTCCGCCTTTACGACAAGCTGGCGGGCATGACCGGTACCGCTGATACCGAAGCCTTCGAATTCCGTCAGATCTATGGCCTGGACGTGGTGGTGATTCCGCCCAACAAACCGATCCAGCGTATTGACCACAACGACCTGGTGTACCTGACCCAGGAAGAAAAATTCCACGCCATTATCGACGAAATCAAGGATGTCACCTCCGAAGGTCGCCCGGTACTGGTGGGTACGGCGTCCATCGAGGCGTCAGAGCTGTTGTCCATGCTGCTGAAAAAGGCCCGGATCGATCATAAGATCCTGAACGCCAAGCAGCACGAATCCGAAGCCCAGATCATTGCCCAGGCCGGCCGGCCCGGTGCGGTGACTATTGCCACCAACATGGCGGGTCGGGGTACCGACATCATGTTGGGGGGTAACTGGGAGCACGAAGTGGCGGGCCTCGAGAATCCGTCTGAGGAAGAGGTTGCCCGCATCAAGGCCGAGTGGACCGAGCGTCACACTCAGGTGCTGGAAGCCGGTGGCCTGCACATTATCGGCACCGAGCGCCACGAATCCCGCCGGATCGACAACCAGCTGCGGGGCCGTGCCGGCCGTCAGGGCGATCCAGGTTCTTCCCGCTTCTTCCTGTCACTGGAAGACAACCTGATGCGGATCTTTGCCCCGGAGCGGGTAAAGAACCTGATGCAGGCCATGGGCATGAAGAAAGGCGAGGCCATCGAGCACCGCATGGTCTCCAATGCCATCGAGAAATCGCAGCGCAAGGTGGAAGGCCGCAACTTCGATATGCGGAAAACCCTGCTGGAATATGACGATGTTGCCAACGACCAGCGTACGGTGATCTACGATCAGCGTAACGAAGTGATGGCGTCCAACGATATTTCCGAGATGGTGGATACCATTCGTGCCGATGTGGTCGACGCCCTGATCAGTGAGTTCATTCCGCCCCAGAGCATGCCGGAGCAGTGGGATGTGGCCGGGCTGGAAGCGCAACTGCAATCGGAGATGGCGGTGGACCTTCCGGTGCAGAAATGGCTTGAAGAAGACAACAAGCTGTACGAGGAGAACCTGCGTCAGAAGATCCTCGAGGCGATTGTGGCCGAGTACCGCGCCAAGGAAGAAATTGCCGGTGTTGAAGCCATGCGCAAGTTCGAAAAGCAGGTATTCCTGCAGGTGCTCGATACCTTGTGGAAAGAGCATTTGTCGAACATGGACCATCTGCGTCGCGGCATTCACCTGCGCGGTTACGCCCAGAAGAACCCCAAGCAGGAATATAAGCGCGAGGCGTTTAACCTGTTTGAGAGCATGCTCGATACCATGAAGCGGGATGTTGCCCGGGTGCTGAGTCACGTTCGGGTGCAGAGTCGCGAAGAAATGGACGAGCTTGAGCGTCGTCGCAAGGAAGAGCTGGAGCGGGAAATGGCCCGGGCCAAGCTGCGCCATGACGAAACCAGCGCTGCCCAGGGAGAAAGCGAAGGCGGGCAGCAGGGTCAGCAGGCAACGCCGGATACCTTTGTGCGACAGGAGCGAAAAGTGGGCCGAAACGAGCCCTGCCCCTGCGGGTCTGGCAAGAAATACAAGCAGTGCTGCGGCAAGGTCAGCTAACCGAGCAGCCCGGCACTAACCCACCAGAACCCGCAAACCGCCAGAGCACTGGCCGCTTGCGGGTTTTGTCGTTTACAGATCTGAATTATTCGAGGAGACAGGCATGGCGGTAGGTCCAGGAACCTTACCCGAGTTTTTCCCGGTGGCAGGGGTCAAGATTGGTATTGCCAGCGCTGGTATCAAGAAGCCCGGCCGTAAGGATATTGTGGTTTTCGAGCTGGCGCCCGGAGCCCGGGTGGCGGGAATTTTCACCACCAACCAGTTCTGTGCCGCGCCGGTGGTGCTGAGTCGCCGCCACCTGGCACAGAGTGCGCCCCGCTACCTGCTGATCAATACCGGAAACGCTAACGCCGGCACCGGAGCCCGTGGCATGGCAGATGCCGAGCGCTGCTGCGCGGAGCTGGCCGGGAAGGCCGGCGTTGCTGCGGCGGAAGTGTTGCCGTTTTCAACCGGTGTGATCGGCGAGCCGCTGCCGGTGGACAAGATTGTCGCAGCCCTGCCGGACGCTCTGGCCAGCACCCGCGAAGACCGCTGGGCGGAAGCGGCCAGTGGCATCATGACCACCGACACCCGGCCTAAAGGTGCGAGCTGCCAGGTTGACCTGGACGGCCACACGGTGACCATTTCCGGTATCAGCAAGGGGGCGGGCATGATCCGTCCCAATATGGCGACCATGCTGGGCTTTATCGCGACCGATGCCAACATTGCCCCTGAGCTGCTGCAATCTTTGGCGTCTGAGCTGGGTGAAAAATCCTTCAACCGGATCACCATCGACAGTGACACCTCCACCAACGATGCCTGCATGCTGATAGCCACTGGCCAGTACTCCGGCCCGGAAATTACCGCAGACAGCCCGCTGCTGGCGAAACTGAAAGAGGCCCTGCGGCAGGTTTACCTGGACCTGGCCCATGCCATTGTTCGTGATGGCGAAGGCGCCACCAAGTTTGTCACCATTGATGTCACCGGCGCCGGTAATCAGCAGGAAGCGCTGGATGTGGCCTATACCGTGGCCCATTCGCCGCTGGTGAAAACCGCGTTGTTTGCTTCAGACCCGAACTGGGGCCGGATTCTGGCCGCGGTTGGCCGGGCTGGTGTGCCGGAGCTTGATCTGGAAGCGCTGGAGATCTATCTGGGTGATGTCTGCCTGGTACGTAACGGTGGCCGCGCTGATGATTATTCCGAAGCCCGTGGCCAGGCGGTAATGGATAAGGAAGAAATTACCATTGCCATCGACCTGAAGCGGGGCGATGTCCATGAAACCGTCTGGACCTGCGACTTCTCCCACGACTATGTGACCATCAATGCCGAATACCGCACCTGAGTTGGTGGTTGTGGCACAGAAAACGCTGATTCATGTGGCGGTGGCGGTCATCGTGCGCGACGGCCGGGTATTGATCGCCCGGCGCCCGCAGCACGTCCATCAGGGCGGCCTGCTGGAGTTCCCTGGCGGTAAGGTGGAGCCGGGCGAAACGGTGCAGCAGGCACTGGTGCGGGAGATCGTTGAAGAAACCGGGCTGCAGGTGCCGACAGAAACGCTGGAGCCGGTGATTGGCATTCGCCATGATTACGGCGACAAGCAAGTCTTTCTGGATGTCTGGCAAACCTCTGCCGCCGAAGGTGAGGCTGAGGGCAGGGAAGGCCAGCCGGTGTTCTGGCTGGCCCCGGAAGAGCTGCGGGATGAAGACTTTCCCGCGGCCAACCGGCCGATCATCCGGGCTCTGAGGTTGCCCCGGACCCTGCACATAACCGGTGCTCTGAGAATGCCGGGAAATGCGCTGGACGATCTCAGCCAGGCTTTGCCCCGGGTTACCGGTGGCCTGGTTCTGTTGCGGGCGCCCGACCTGGCTCCGGATCAGTACCGGCAGCTGGCCGCCGCGGCGCTGGAGGGCTGTTCCGGGTCGCAGACCGGCGTACTCCTGCATGGCCGGCCCTCCTTGCTTTCGGAGTTTCCGGACGCCGCCGGTCTGCACTTGCCGTGGCGTGAGGCAGAAGGCCTCTCAGGGCGCCCAGTGCCAGCGAATGTCTGGCTGGGCGTGTCTTGCCATGATGCCGGGCAGTTGTGCCATGCAGAGCGCCTGGGGGCGGATTACGCGGTACTGGGGCCGGTGTTGCCGACGGCAAGCCATCCCGGAGAGCCGGTTCTGGGCTGGGAAGCCTTCGCCGCCCTGGTCGCCGGTGCCAGACTGCCGGTGTACGCGCTGGGCGGTCTGCAGCCGGACCACATAGCAAAAGCCAAAGCTCTTGGCGGCCAGGGTATTGCCGGTATCGGCTTCTGGTGGCATCCGGGCAGTGCTGAAATAACCCATTGAACCACTAAGGCGGAAACAATCGTGAGCAAGCTGACGCACCTTGATGATAAAGGCGAAGCCCGGATGGTCGACGTAACCGACAAGGCGGTTACCGAGCGTGAAGCCCGGGCCGAGGCCACCATCCGCATGCAGCCGGAAACCCTGCGAATGATCGTGGATGGCGAGCATCCGAAAGGCGAGGTGCTGGCCACCGCCCGGATTGCCGGCATTATGGCGGCGAAAAGAACCCACGACCTGATCCCCCTGTGCCACGCCCTGAACCTCACCTCGGTAAAGGTGGAGCTCAGTCCCGGGCAAGATGGTGCCTCCGTACATATCCTGACCCGCTGCAAGCTGTCGGGCCAGACCGGCGTCGAGATGGAAGCACTAACGGCGGCAAGCGTGGCGGCTCTTACCCTTTACGACATGTGCAAGGCCGTGGACAAGGGCATGGTGATCGATAACGTGCGTTTGCTGGAGAAAAAAGGCGGCCGTTCCGGACACTGGATTGCTGATACGGGTGCCTGCAGCACTACGCCCGCCTAGCGCCGCCGTGATAGAATGCCCGCCCCATTTGTCAGAACCCTGAGGAATTACAGTGGCTGTTCGTTACATTGAGACCTGCCGTTTGCCCACCCCTTTCGGCGTATTCGATATGCACGGCTTTGAAGAGCTGGATACGGGAAAGGAGCATGTGGCGCTGACGCTGGGGGATATCAGCTCAGACGAGCCGCTGCTGGCGCGCACTCATTCGGAATGCCTGACCGGTGATGCCCTGTATAGCATGCGCTGTGATTGTGGCTACCAGCTGGAAGAAGCGCTGCGAAATATTGCCCGTGAAGGCCGTGGCATTCTGCTGTATCTGCGTCAGGAAGGCCGGGGTATTGGTTTGCTGAACAAGATCCGGGCCTACCATCTGCAGGATCAGGGTGCAGACACGGTAGAGGCGAACGAGCAGTTGGGATTCGGAGCTGATTTGCGGGACTACAGCATGTGTAAGGACATGCTGGAGCATCTGGGTATCACCAGCCTGCGCCTGATGACCAACAACCCCCGAAAAGTGAAGGCGCTGGAATCCTACGGTATCCGGATAGCTGAGCGGGTGGCCCTGCACGTGGGGCGCAATCCCCATAACGAGCATTACCTGAACACCAAGCAAAGCAAGCTTGGGCACTGGCTGGAAACCCATCAGGACGATGACCCGGCCTGAATAACGGCCGCGGGCAATCTGTGCTGCCCGCGGCTGCCCCGGTTATTTGGCGGCGGTCAGCCCCGGGTAACCCAGTTGCTCCAGGCGCCGGGCGATGGCCTGGCGAATGCCTGCAGCATCCAGTCCACACTCTTCCAGCAGTTCCTCGTGTTTGCCGTGCTCCACGAACTGATCAGGCAGACCCAGCTGCAGCACCGGCATGGTAACCAGGCTGGCGTTCAGGAATTCGGTCACCGCACTGCCGGCACCACCGGCTACCACGTTCTCTTCCAGCGTCACCAGCAGGTCATGCTGTTCGGCCAGCTCCAGCACCAGGGCTTCGTCCAGCGGTTTCACAAAGCGCATGTCAGCCACGGTGGCATCCAGGGCTTCGGCCGCTTCCAGTGCCGGTGTCAGCAGGGTGCCAAAATTGAGAATGGCCACCCGGCTGCCGTCCCGAACCCGTCGGCCCTTGCCGATGGGCAGCGCCTGCAGCTGTTGCTGGATCTCGGCGCCCGGGCCTGTGCCTCGGGGGTAGCGCACCGCCGCCGGGCCCTGGAATTCCAGGCCGGTGTGCAGCAGCTGGCGGGTTTCGTTTTCATCAGACGGCGTCATGATCACCATGTTCGGGATGCAGCGCAGGTAGCTGATGTCGAAGGCACCGGCGTGAGTGGGGCCGTCTTCGCCCACCAGGCCGGCCCGGTCGATGGCAAACAGCACATCCAGGTTCTGGATGGCGACATCGTGTACCAGCTGATCGTAGCCCCGCTGCAGGAAGGTGGAGTAGATGGCCACCACCGGCTTGGCGCCATCACAGGCCATACCGGCCGCCAGGGTTACGGCGTGCTGTTCGGCAATGGCAACATCGAAATAGCGCTCCGGGAAGCGTTCGGAGAAGGCCAGCAGGTCTGAGCCTTCGCACATGGCTGGAGTAATGCCGACGACCCGCTCGTCCTGTTCTGCCGCATCACACAGCCACTGGCCGAAGACATTGGCGTACTTGGGTTTGGGCGAGGCGGGTTTGACTGGCTCCGGCTTGCTGGCCGGCACCGGTTCAATCTTGTTGATGGCGTGGTAGCCGATCGGATCGGCCTCGGCCGGGGCAAAGCCCTTGCCCTTGGTGGTCACCACGTGCAGGAACTGCGGGCCTTCCAGCTCGCGGATATTTTCCAGCGTTTCCACCAGCAGCGGCAGGTCATGGCCATCGATGGGGCCGATGTAGTTGAAACCCAGCTCCTCGAACAGGGTGCCGGGTGCGATCATGCCCTTGAAGTGCTCTTCGGTCTTCTTCGCCAGCGCCATCAGGTGTGGCGTGCCCTTCAGGACTTTCTTGCTGCTGTCGCGAACCTGGTTGTAGGTACGGCTGGCCAGCAGCTTGGCAAAGTAGTTGGACAGGCCACCCACGTTGCGGGAGATGGACATGTCGTTGTCGTTCAGGATCACCAGCATGTCGGCGTGCAGGTGGCCTGCGTGGTTCAGGGCCTCGAAGGCCATGCCCGCGGTCATGGCGCCATCGCCGATCACGGCAATGCTCTTGCGCCCGGTGTTTTGCATGCGGGCGGCAATGGCCATGCCCAGGGCGGCACTGATAGACGTACTGGAGTGGCCCACACCGAAGGTGTCGTATTCACTTTCGGCCCGTTTCGGGAAGCCGGCCAGGCCATCCTTGCGGCGGATGCTGCCCATCTGCTCGCGGCGGCCGGTCAGGATCTTGTGGGGGTAGGCCTGGTGGCCCACATCCCACACCAGCCGGTCTTCGGGGGTGTTGAACACATAGTGCAGGGCCAGGGTCAGTTCCAGGACTCCCAGACCGGCGCCAAAGTGGCCACCGGTCTGGCCCACTGACCAGAGCAAAAACGCACGCAGCTCCCGGGCCAGTTGAGGCAGGTGTTCCGGCGGTAATTCGCGCAGCTGGGCCGGAACATCGATCCGGTCCAGAAGCGGAGTGTTAGGCCGCTGTGACGGGATTTCCCTGAAAATATATGTGTCCTGCATCAGCTCGGGTCTTTATCGGAAAGATGGATTCTCTGGCGGGCATTATAAGGGAACAGTACAGACTGTTTCATACTTCCCGGGCCAGTTGTTACAAAAAGGTAT
>CAYUNQ010000117.1:0-7666 GCA_964446185.1 uncultured Marinobacter sp.
GCCCGCGTGGGAACGCATGCCAACACCCACAATGCTTACCTTGGCAATCTTGCTGTCGCCACCCACTTCGCCAGCGCCGATTTCGGTGGAAATGCCACGCAGAACGTCCTGAGCACGCTTGAAGTCGTTACGGTGAACGGTAAAGGTGAATGCGGTTTTGTTATCCTCACCCACGTTCTGGACAATCATGTCCACTTCAATGTTGGCATCGCTCACGGGCTTTAGAATCCGCAGGGCGCTGCCCGGGGTGTCGGGCACTCCGGAGATGGTCAGTTTGGCTTCATCACGGTTAAAGGCAATGCCGGAAACAACCGGTTGTTCCATGGCGTTCTCATCCTCAAAAGTAATCAGGGTACCCTCGCCTTCCGCGAAGCTGGACAGCACCCTTAATGGAACATTGTATTTACCTGCAAATTCGACGGCCCGGATCTGGAGCACTTTCGAGCCCAGGCTAGCCATCTCAAGCATTTCTTCGAACGTAATTCGTTCCAGCCGGCGCGCGCTGTCTACTACCCGCGGGTCGGTCGTGTAAACGCCATCCACATCGGTGTAAATCTGGCACTCGTCCGCCTTCAGCGCCGCAGCCAATGCAACGGCCGTGGTGTCGGAACCACCACGGCCCAGCGTGGTAATGTTGCCGTTGTCGTCTACGCCCTGGAACCCGGCAACCACCACAACCCGGCCGGCATCAAGATCTGCGCGCATGTTCCGCTCGTCGATATCTTTAATACGTGCCTTGGTATGGCTGCTGTCAGTCAGGATACGTACCTGGGAGCCGGTATAAGAGCGGGCATCGCAGCCGCGCTTCTTCAGCGCCATAGACAACAGGGCAATGGTGACCTGCTCACCGGTAGATACCAGCACGTCCATTTCGCGGGGCGTGGGCTCTTCCATAATATCGTTGGCCAGGGCGATCAGGCGATTGGTCTCGCCGCTCATAGCGGAGACCACCACCACAATGTCGTGACCGTCTTTGCGGAACTGACACACCTTGTCAGCGACCGCTTCAATCCGTTCGGTTGTCCCGACGGATGTACCACCAAATTTCTGAACCAACAGAGCCATGTTTTCCCAAACTCCGAAACGGGACTTACGGCGGGGCCAGGCCCCGCCAGTCAAATAAAGCGGACGGAATTATAAACCTCCGCCCGCTTCCGAAAACAGCTGCTTAACCGATATTTTGCTCGACCCAGGCCGGAACACCCGCCAGGGCATCTGCCAGCTTCGATGGATCATTACCGCCGCCCTGAGCCATGTCCGGGCGACCGCCGCCTTTACCGTCAACCTGGGCGCACAGGTGCTTCATGAGATCGCCGGCTTTAAGCTTGCCGGTCGCCGACTTGGTCACCCCGGCAACCAGGGTCACCTTGCCGTCCTCAATGGTGGCCAGAACCACCACCCCCTCACCCAGCTTGTTCTTCAGCTGATCGGCCGTTTCCATCAGAGCCTTACGATCTGCCCCTTCGAGCTGTGCGGCCACCACTTTCAGGCCACCCACCTCTATCGCTGATCCGGCAAGGTCACTGCCGGCAGAGCTGGCCAGTTTTGCCTTCAAGGCATCCATTTCCTTCTCCAGCTGGCGATTGCGGTCAAGCGCCTGCTGCACCTTGTCGACAACGGTCTCGCGAGTGGCTCTCACCAGCCTTGCGGTATCTCGCAGGGTACGTTCGGTTTCGTCTACCCACTCCAGGGCGCCAAATCCGGTAACCGCCTCAATACGGCGAACACCGGAGGAAATACCACTCTCAGAGGTGATGCGCATCATGCCGATATCACCGGTGCGGGACACGTGGGTGCCGCCACAGAGCTCAACGGAGTAGCGGTCTGCGCCCATGCTCAGCACCCGAACCACGTCGCCGTACTTCTCGCCGAAGAGCGCCATGGCGCCTTTTTCTTTGGCAGTTTCCATGTCGGTAACGTCGATCTGAACCGGGGTATTCTCCAGAATCTGCTCGTTGACCTGGTGCTCGATCTCTTTGAGCTGCTCAGGCGTCACCGCTTCAAAGTGGGAGAAGTCGAAACGCAGTTTGTCCGGGTCAACCAGCGAGCCCTTCTGGGTCACATGCTCACCCAGAACTTTGCGCAGCGCTGCGTGCAGCAGGTGCGTGGCGGAATGGTTGCGCTTGGTGCGTTCACGGCGGGCGTGGTCAATACGGGCGTCTACTTCCAGGCCCGGGAACAGCTCGCCTTCAATCAGGGTGCCCACGTGCAAGTGGTTGTCACCTTCTTTGCGGGTATCGGTCACCTGGAAGCGGCCACCGCTCCAGGTCAGCAGGCCGGTGTCACCCACCTGGCCACCTGATTCTGCATAGAAAGGCGTGCGCTCCAGCACCACCACGCACTCGTCGCCAGCTTCGGCAGTTTTCTCTTCACCGTTCACCAGAACCGTGCGGATGCGCTCGTGACCATCGATGTGGTCATAACCGGTAAACTCGGTTTTGCCTTCAATGGTGATGCCGGCGGCGTTGTAATCAATACCGAACTTGCTGGCTGCGCGTGCACGGTCACGCTGGGCCTCCATGGCCTTTTCGTAGCCTTCGTAATCCAGGGTCAGGCCACGCTCGCGGGCGATGTCGTTGGTCAGGTCTACCGGGAAGCCGTAAGTGTCATACAGAGTGAACACGGTCTCACCAGGAATCTCTGTACCCTCCAGCTCGGCAATATCCTGCTCCAGCAGGCGCAGGCCTTTGTCCAGGGTCTTGGCGAACTGCTCTTCTTCCTGCAGCAGTACTTTTTCGATCTGCTTGCGGCTGCTGGCCAGCTGCGGATAGGCATCGCCCATCAAGTCTACCAGGGCGCCGGTGAGTTTATAGAAGAACGGCTGGGTAGCCCCCAGCTTGTTGCCGTGACGGGCCGCGCGGCGGATGATCCGGCGCAGGACAAAGCCTCGGCCTTCGTTGGATGGCATCACGCCATCAGCAATCAGGAAGGCACAGGAGCGGATGTGGTCGGCCACCACGCGCAGAGAGGCTTCGGTGGTTGCCGCGCCACCCAGAATTTCAGAAGCGGCTTTCAGCAGGTCCTGGAACAGGTCGATTTCATAGTTGCTGTGAACACCCTGCAGTACCGCTGCAATCCGCTCCAGCCCCATGCCGGTATCTACGGAAGGCTTGGGCAGGTTCAGCATTTCGCCATCGGCGGTGCGGTTGTACTGCATGAACACCACGTTCCAGATCTCGATGTAGCGGTCGCCGTCCTCATCCGGGCTGCCGGGAGGGCCACCAGCAACATCCGGGCCGTGATCGTAGAAAATCTCGGTACAGGGGCCGCAGGGGCCGGTATCGCCCATTTGCCAGAAGTTATCGGAGGCGTAGCGGCCGCCTTTATTGTCGCCGATACGAATAATCCGCTCAGCCGGAACGCCGACCTCTTTGTTCCAGATATCAAAGGCTTCGTCGTCTTCGGCGTACACGGTTACCCAGAGCCTTTCCCGGGGCAGGTTCAGGTGCTGTTCACCGGTCAGGAAGGTCCAGGCAAAATTGATGGCTTCACGCTTGAAGTAATCGCCAAAGCTGAAGTTGCCCAGCATCTCGAAAAACGTATGGTGACGGGCGGTATAACCCACGTTCTCCAGGTCGTTATGCTTGCCGCCGGCGCGCACACACTTCTGGGACGAGGTTGCCCGGTTGTAGTCGCGCTCTTCACGGCCAAGGAAGGTGTCCTTGAACTGGTTCATGCCAGCGTTGGTAAACAGCAGCGTCGGGTCATCTGCCGGTACCAGCGAACTGCTCGGCACAATGGTGTGACCCTGCTGCTTGAAATATTCCAGAAACGCCTGTCGCAACTCTGCGGTTTTCATAGACCTTTGATACCTTTGAAATGGCAATACTTACATGCGTGTGCAAATCCGCTACTCTAGCACACGCCGAGAACAGGAAAAACGTGAAACCTCACAGGAGACTCCATGCCCCGACGCTTTCATAACGCCGAGGAACTGCTGCCACCAGCATCCGCACTCAAGCGGGCTCTGGCGATTATTTACGATGGCCTGATCAGCATTGCGGTACTGCTGGTCGCCACCTGGATTTATACCATGATTGCCGGGTGGACTACGGGCTGGGACAAGTACGAGCAAATGGCCGAGGCCGGCCAGCTATCGGGCGATCCCGGCCTCACCTTCGTACTCTTCCTGGTGCTGTACCTGTTTTTCGCCTATTTCTGGACCCGCCTCGGCCAGACGCTGGGCATGCAGGTCTGGCGGATTCGTATCGAGAACCTTGATGGCACGTCAGTCAGCTGGACTCAGGCCCTGTTCCGCTACGGTACCGCAGCGGCTGTGGTTTTCCTCACCATGCTGGCCGGCCATTACCTTGGCGCAGTTACCCTGCTGATCAGCGTTCCCGCCATCATCGCCCTGTTCTACCCGGTCAATGGACTGTCACTGACCGACCGGGCCTCCAACAGCATGGTGGTTCAGGTAGAAAAAGCCGCGAAAAAGTAAGCACCCGGGCCGGCTCAGCCGGCCCTTCTCATCAGTACCGCACCCACCACTGCGTTCAAGGCAATCGGCGCCAGCACCGCGATCATCGGATTAAAACCGTACACCATGCTCATGGGCCCCAGCAGGTCCTGCATATACTTGAACAGCAAGCCCACCAACAAGCCGGTAAACACCCGGAACCCCATGGTCACTGAACGCAGGGGACCAAACACAAACGAAATGGCCACCAGCACCATCACTGCTGTTCCCAGTGGCATCAGCGCCTTCTTCCAGAACGCCAGCCAGTATTGCGCCGCCGTCAGCCCCTGCTCTCCCAGATAAGTAGCGTAGGTATACAAGCCGCTCATCGACAGGTTCTCCGGCTTAACAATCAAGACGCTGAGGACATCCGGTGACAATCCTGAATTCCAGCGCAGCGAGTCGTGCGTTTCACTCACCGTGCGCTCGTCTTCCATTAACGTGACCGCCACATTTTCCAGCATCCAGTGATCACCCTGAAACACCGCCCGCTCAGAAAAACTGGACTGTTCCAGCTGGCGCTGGTTATTAAACCGGAACAGGGAAACGCCAACCAACACACCATCCGGCTGCACCGCGTTCAGGTGCATGAAGGTGTTGCCCTCCCGGTGCCAGACACCATGGGCAGAGGCCACATTTTTGCCGGCCCCCAGGGCAATGGCCTTGTCGCTCTGGGCAATCCGCTCGCTGGTGGGCGCCACGTATTCACCAATCGCCACACCCAGCAACACAATAACCAGGGCCGGCTTCATGGCAGACCAGACAATCCGCTTCAGCGACACGCCTGCAGCACGGATAACCGTGAGCTCAGAGGAACTGGCCATGGCACCCAGGCCCACCAGGCAGCCCATAAAAGCACCGAGCGGCAGGTAGTCGTAGATCCTGCGAGGCAAGGTGAGCGCTACGTACCAAAGTGCCTGCAGGGTCTGGTAATCGTTACGGGTATCTTCCAGCTCGGCAATGAAGGCAAAAATTTCATCCAGCGACAGCACTACCACCATCACCAGGAACATGGCGCCACCAACGGTGCGCATTACATAGTTGTCGATCTTACGCACTGGCACTGCCCTCCTTCTCAAGCCGGCGACGATGCAGCCACGCCGGCCCGAACTGCAGCCACAAGCCAAAGGCAAGGAACAGGGCGTGCACCCAGAGCATACCGACCCACTCCGGCACCTTGCCATCTGCCAGAGCGTCGCGGGCTACGATCAGCAAGCCAAGGTAGGTGATGTAAACCAGCATGGCAGGCAGCAAGTGGAAGAATCGCCCCTGACGGGGATTCACCCGGCTCAGGCGAACGGCGAGCAGCGTAATAATCGGAACAATCAGCGGCAGCGACAAACGCCAGTGCAACAAGGCGCGATCTTCCAGGTTATCCGACTGCCACAGGTCCAGTGTACTGACGCCTTCATCAAGCACTTTATTGCCCGCCTCCCCACTCTGGACCTTCAGCCCATAGGCCTCAAACTGAGTGACGTTGTAGTCCAGCCGACCCGGGATGCCCTGAAAGCGGCCGCCACGCTCAAGAATCAGGAACCGGCTGCCGGTTTTTTCGTCAATCAACTGTGAACCGGATTCTGCGGTGATCAGAGTAACGCCTTCGCCGTTGCGGCCATGTTCGGCAATGAACACGCCCTGCAGCCCACGCTTGTCATCACTGAGGGCTTCCGTATAGGTAACCCGCGTACCGGAGCTCAGATCCTGAAACCGACCGGGCGCAAGCATCTCAAACTCGGTCGCTTTGCGTTGTTCATTGAAAATATGCTCAACCTGCTTCATACCCCAGGGCGAAACAAACAGGCTCATAGCCCCCACCACCAGCATGACCGGTATGGCGCCAATCAGGGTTTTCTGTAGCAGCTCCCGGTCGCTCACACCGCAAGCGAACAGAACCGTCATCTCGCTTTCAAGGTACATGCGCCCGTAGGCCAGCAAAATGCCGATAAACAGCCCCAGCGGCAGAATCAGCTCCAGAAACCCCGGAAACCGATAGGCCATGATGGAAAACAGAACACCCGCCGCCAGCTCGCCCTCCGCGGCACTGCCTAGGTACTTGATAAACCGGCCGCTCATGAATACCAGCAACAAAATGCCGGAAACAGCAAGCATGCTGACCATGATCTGGCGTATGAGGTAGCGGAAAATGATGCTCAAACTGATCTCTCTGGTCGTGCCCTTTCAGGAGATGGAGGATAAAAGGAACTGCGCGTATTCTATGTAACCTTGGGAATGAATGACAGCACAGGAGCCACTCGTTAAAGCCATCGTAACGATAAGCCTTATCGCTTGATTATTAGCGGCTTTGCCCCAATCCTTAATAACATTCGATCAAACCCGCCCGGCGCGGACCTAAACAGAACAACCTGACAACGGGAGTTGCCATGAATTTCAGCCTGAGCAGTAAAGCCATTACCGCCACCAAAACCGATTGCCTGGTGGTTGCCCTGCCTGAGAAAGGTAAGTGGCCGGAAACCACCACAGCAACGGACGAAGCACTGGGCGGGCTGATCAAGCAACTCGAGAAAGCAGGCGACCTGACCGGCAAGAACGCTTCCGTTAACACCATCCCCCTGGTTGATCAGCCGTGGCAGCGCCTGGTTGTCGTTGGCACCGGCAAAGACACCGAGCGCACACCGGCCAACTTCCGCAAAGCCCTGATCGCCATGATGGGCGCCCTGAAAGACGGCCCGTCCAAAAACGCCCTGATCTGCCTTGCTGACACCGCCCTGCAGGGCGACGACGCTGTCAGCAACGAAGAAGCGCGCCTGAACCTGATTGGCCGCATCCTGGAAGACCAGCTGTACAGCTTCACCGGGTTCAAGAGCGAAAAGCCTGCTGCCCGCAAGCTCAAGAAAGTGACCGTGCAGGCCTCTGGCGCCGGTAAAGCCCTGAAGGACGCCTTCAACCTGGGCCTGGCTACCGGCCGCGGCATGAACTTCACCAAGGATCTGGGCAACACCCCACCCAACATCTGCCACCCGGTCTGGCTGGCCGAGCAGGCACAGGCCATGGCCAAGGAATACGACTGTATCAAGACCGAAGTACTTGATGAGAAGCAGATGGAAAAGCTGGGCATGAATACCATCCTGGCCGTCGGTAAAGGCTCCAAACAGCCCCCGCGCCTGATCGTGATGGAATACCGTGGCGGAAAGGCCAAGGACAAGCCCTACGTGCTGGTGGGTAAAGGCATCACCTTCGACACCGGCG
>CAYUNQ010000118.1:0-7652 GCA_964446185.1 uncultured Marinobacter sp.
GCCATCGATTAAAGCCCCCACAGAATCTGAATGCCCCACACGACATATACAAACATCACCAGAATGCAGGCAGCCTGAAGCAGGAAGCGCGGCATTGCTGACTTGATGTAGTCGGTGGATACGGTCCACAAGCCTACCCATGCGTGCCCGGCAATGGACAACAGCGCCAGCAGACTGAAAATCTTGAACCAACCTTGGCTGTACAGAGAAGACCACGCCTGGTAATCCACATCGGTCGTTACGAAGAAGCCAATAAGGAACAGGGTGTACAGAGCCAATACGTAAGCGGTAACACGCTGGATGATCCAGTCCTGAATTCCGTTACGACCAATATTCGTTGCACTGTTCATGCCCATACCCAGACTCCTGCCAGAATGATGAGAACAATGGAAACCACAAGCGTGATTTTGGCGGCGAGGCGACCACTCTCCAGCTCTTCAGCAATACCCGCATCCATCAGCAGGTGTTTGATGCCTGCAACAAGGTGGTAAAGCAGAGCAGACAGGATGCCCCAGATAATCAGCTTTGCCAGGAAGCTGTCCAGCAGTTCACCAACCCGGTTAAAGCCATCTTCCCCGGACAGGGAGAGATCCAGACCGTACATCAGGAATGCAACACCAACAAAGATGATGATGCCGCTGATACGATGCAGGATCGAAGTAATGGCTGGCAGCGGGAAATGGAACGTGCCGAGATCGAGATTTACTGGTCGTTTGCTATTCACAGCGCTCTCACACTCTCTCTTGGTACCGCGAAACCGGGAAATCCGGCGGCGGTTGGTTGGTATGTTAGGTCCGGAGAATCAGTACGATACCGGTAACCGATTGGTTCAGGAGGGCGGATGACAACCCGGTAGCTTGCTATGCTGAAGCACGCAAGAACAGGCGCATCCCCGATTCCGGGCTACGGATTATAAGGAGACCCCCTGATAATTACAAACCTGCAACACCGCCAGAAGCCTTGCCAGGCGCTACCCCACCCCCTCTATAAGGACTATTGACAAAAACTAATCCACGCCGCAGAAGGCGTCATTCGGGATATCCCTAATTTACATACGATGTAAATTTGGCGGTTTTCGCAGCCAGCTCATTGACAAAAAAAGCTAACACCCTATATTTTGCGCCCAGCTTTGCGATAATACGCGCTTTCTGGCGCATCTACACATGCAGACAAGCTATCACAGCTAATCAAACGGGAGAGCACCATGACCGACAGGAAAGCAACGCTCTCGGTGGGAGACAAGTCCATTGAGCTACCGGTTTACTCCGGCACCGTCGGCCCTGACGTTATAGACGTACGCGGCCTCGTCCAGGAAGGCGTTTTCACATACGACCCGGGTTTTGTATCCACTGCAGCCTGCGAATCGGCCATCACCTATATCGATGGCGCCAAAGGAGTCCTGCTGCACCGGGGTTACCCGATCGACCAACTGGCCGAACACTCCGATTTCCTCGAAGTCTGTTACCTGCTTCTCTATGGCGAGCTGCCCAGCGCTGAAGAAAACAAGCAGTTCCACGACACCATCAAAAACCACACCATGCTGCACGACCAGATGCGCAATTTCTTCAACGGCTTCCGCCGTGATGCGCACCCTATGGCAATCATGTGTGGTGTAGTGGGCGCTTTGTCTGCCTTCTACCACGACCAGCTGGATCTGTCCGATCCCAAGCAGCGTGAAATTACCGGTCACCGCCTGATCGCCAAGATGCCCACCATTGCGGCCTGGTGCTACAAGTACTCCACCGGCCAGCCGTTCATGTACCCGCGTAACGACCTGTCGTACGCAGAAAACTTCCTGTACATGATGTTCGGCACGCCTTGCGAGGATTACAAGCCGAACCCGGTACTGGCCAACGCCATGGACAAGATCTTCATCCTGCACGCGGACCACGAGCAGAATGCGTCGACCTCCACCGTTCGCCTGGCTGGCTCTACCGGCGCAAACCCTTACGCGTGCATTGCCTCCGGCATTGCCGCCCTGTGGGGCCCTGCACACGGCGGTGCAAACGAAGCGGTTCTGGACATGCTGGCCGAGATCGGCGACGAGTCCAACATCGAGAAGTTTATCGCCAAGGCCAAGGACAAAGACGATCCTTTCCGCCTGATGGGCTTTGGCCACCGGGTTTACAAGAACTTCGACCCGCGCGCCAAGGTGATGGCACAGACCGCTCACGAAGTACTGAGCGAGCTGGGCCTGGAAAACGATCCGTTGCTGAAGATTGCCCAGCGCCTGGAAAAGATTGCCCTGGAAGACGAATACTTCGTTCAGCGCCAGCTGTACCCGAACGTCGACTTCTACTCCGGCATCATCCTGAAGGCCATCGGTATTCCGACGTCCATGTTTACCGTCATCTTCGCTATGTCCCGCACCATCGGCTGGTTCTCTCACTGGAACGAAATGGTCAGCGGTGCCAACCGCATCGGCCGTCCACGCCAGCTGTACACTGGCTCTCCGAAGCGCGACTACCCGAAGAAGTAAGCCACCCGCTTGCTTCACCAAGAAAAAAGCCGCTGAACCCAGCGGCTTTTTTCGTATCATGGCAACACAACTCTCCCCTACTCTGACAGTAACCAGGAGCAGACTATGGCAAAGATTGCGTTTATTGGGCTTGGCGTAATGGGCTATCCGATGGCTGGCCACCTAGCCCGAGCGGGCCATGACGTATCTGTCTGGAACCGCACCGCAGAGAAAGCCAATCAATGGGCCGACCAGTACCCGGGCAAAGCCTTCAGCAGCATTTCAGAAACCGTTAGCGAGGCCGACGTTGTACTGACCTGTGTTGGTGCCGACAAAGACCTTGAGGAGGTCTACACGACCCCTGAAGGCATCATCAGCAACGCACCTTCCGGCGCAATCCTGGTCGACCACACCACCGCCTCTGCCGGGATTGCCGAGAAACTGGGCCATGCGGCACGAGCCAGGGGGCAGGGTTTTATTGATGCGCCGGTCTCCGGCGGCCAGCAAGGTGCTGAAAACGCCCAGCTCACCATTATGTGCGGCGGCAGCGAAGCAGACTTCGAGGCAGTACGCCCGGTCCTTGAGTGCTACGCCCGCGCCCTTAACCTCATGGGCACAGTGGGCAGCGGCCAAAAGACCAAGATGGTCAACCAGATTGCCATTGCCGGGTTGGTACAGGGCCTGTCAGAGGCCCTGCACTTTGCCGAGCAGGCAGAGCTGGATGTGCGCAAGGTGGTGGAGGTTATCTCCAAGGGTGCAGCGCAGTCCTGGCAGATGGAAAACCGCTCCGGCACCATGATCGACGGCGAGTTCAACCACGGCTTCGCGGTGGACTGGATGCGCAAGGACTTAGGCATCTGCCTGGAAGAGGCCCGCAGAAACGGCTCCAGGCTGCCGGTAACGGCGCTGGTGGACCAGTTCTACGGAGATGTGCAGGAGATGGGCGGAAACCGCTGGGATACGTCTTCGCTGATTCAGAGGCTTCGTAACAAGTAGTGATTTGCCACGAAATCCACTAAAGAACACGAAAAGTGAAAAAAGATAACTGATTTTTTGCCACGGACACTCACGGACTCTCACGGACAGTAACAAAGCAGTTTTCTCTTTTGTCCGTGTGGGTCCGTGAGTGTCCGTGGCTAATTAGTTTTCTTTTTAGTGTTCTTTAGTGGATTTCGTGGCAAAAAGAATCACTTCTTCTTATCCCTCGGCACCCAGCGGCCGTTTTCGTACCAGGCGGACCAGCCGGTGGCTTTGCCGTCCTGTTCCGACATGACGTACTGCTCTTTCGACTTCCGGCTGTACCGGATCACTGCCGGGTTACCCTCGGGGTCTTTTTCCGGGGCGTCCATCAGGTAATCGTATTTCGGGTCGATTTCCTTGCGGTGTGGCTTGATCTCCATCACCAGCGGTGGCCGGGTTTCCCGGTTTTTCGGGAATTTACTGGCCGCCAGGAACAGGCCGGAGGCACCGTCACGCAGCACGTAGGTGTCGTCTACCTTCTGGCACTGCAGCTCCGGCATGGGTACCGGGTCCATTTTAGGAGGCGCAGGCTCGCCGCTCTTCAGCAACTTGCGGGTGTTCTTGCACTCACTGTTGGTACAGCCAAAGTATTTTCCGAAACGGCCGGTTTTCAGCTGCATTTCCGAGCCACACTTATCGCATTCCAGCGTCGGGCCGTCGTAGCCCTTGATGCGGAAAGCGCCCTCTTCCACTTCGTAGCCGGAGCAATCCGGGTTGTTACCACACACGTGCAGCTTGCGTTTTTCGTCGATCAGGTAGCTGTCCATGGCGGTACCGCACTTGGTACAGCGGCGCTTCATCCGCAGCAGGCGGGTTTCGCCCTCGCCTTCCACGTCTTCATCGGCACTGACCACTTCATCGCCAGAGACCAGGTTGATGGTGGTCTTACAACGCTCTTTCGGCGGCAGTGAGTAACCGGAACAGCCCAGAAACACACCCGTGCTGGCCACGCGAATCTGCATGTTGCGGCCGCAGCTGGGGCAAGGAATGTCCGTTTCGGTAGGGGTATTGGCGCGCATGCCCCCTTCCGCTTTTTCAGCACTCTCGAGCTGATTGCGGAACTTGGCATAGAAGTCGTTCAGTACTTTTTTCCACTGAACTTCACCCTCGGCAATCTCGTCCAGCTCACCCTCAAGGCGCGCGGTAAAGTCGTAATCCATCAGGTTCGGGAAAGACTCTGCCAGTCGTTCCGTGACAATCTCCCCCATCTTCTCGGCGTAGAAACGGCGGTTCTGGAGCCGCACATAACCCCGGTCCTGGATGGTGGAGATAATCGATGCATAGGTAGACGGACGGCCAATACCCTGCTTCTCCAGCTCTTTTACCAGGCTGGCTTCGGTATACCTGGGTGAAGGCTTGGTGAAGTGCTGGGTCGGGTCCAGTTTTGTCAGATCCAGGGGCTGGTCTACCTTGATGTCCGGCAGCGCCACATCTTCATCTTTCTTGGCGGACTGCGGCGCAGCTTTCAGGAAACCTTCGAACTTTACGATGCGGCCACGGGTACGCAGTTCGTAGTCACCATTGGCGACAACGATGGAGGTGCTGAGGAATTCGGCATCCGCCATCTGGCAGGCAATAAACTGGCGCCAGATCAGGTCGTACAGCTTCTCGGCGTCTTTTTCCAGACCACTGATATCGGTTGGACGCCGTGACACGTCGGTAGGACGGATTGCTTCGTGGGCCTCTTGCGCACCTTCTTTGCTGCCGTAAACTCTCGGCTTCTCGGGCAGGTAGCGCTCACCGAACTGTTTCTCGATAAACTCACGACAGCCGATGACTGCATCCTGACTCAGGTTGGTGGAGTCGGTACGCATATAGGTGATGTAGCCCGCCTCGTACAGACGCTGGGCCAGCATCATGGTTTTCTTCACACTGAAGCCCATGCGATTGCTCGCCGCCTGCTGCAGTGTCGAGGTGATAAAGGGGGCCGAAGGCTTTGACCGGGTTGGCTTGTCTTCCCGCTTGGCCACCTTGAAGCTACCGGATTTAAGGCGGTCAACATGCTCCTTGCTCTGAACATCATTAACCGGACGGTAGGGCTTGTCGTTGTAGCGGGTAACTTCAAACCGGACCGGATCCCTGGCGCCTTCGGCGGTCAGGTCTGCGTGCAGCTGCCAGAATTCCTCCGGCACGAACTTGCGGATTTCCCGCTCACGCTCAACGATCAGGCGCACGGCAACCGACTGAACCCGGCCAGCGGAGAGGCCGCGGGCAATCTTGGCCCAGAGCAGCGGCGAAACCATGTAACCCACCACGCGATCAAGGAACCGACGGGCCTGCTGGGCATTTACCCGGTTGTTGTCCAGCTCTCCGGGGTCCTTGAACGCTTCCTGGATGGCCCGCTTGGTAATTTCGTTGAACACCACGCGGCGATACTTTTCCGGCTCGCCGCCGATGGTCTCCTGAAGGTGCCAGGCGATGGCTTCCCCTTCCCTGTCCAAATCCGTTGCCAGATAGATGTGATCGGCATTCTTGGCGAGCCGCTTCAGTTCGCTGACGACCTTTTCCTTACCCGGAAGGATCTCGTAGCGGGCGCTCCAGTCGTTATCGGGGTTCACGCCCATGCGGGCAACCAGCTGCTCCCGGGACTTGCGCTTCTTGTGCTCGACTTTTTCTTCCGGACTCATCTTGCGGGTGGCCGCCGCCTGCTTTGCCCGCTCTTTCGGGTCAGACTGGCTGCCACTGCCACTCACTGGCAGGTCACGAATGTGGCCAACACTGGACTTGACGATAAAATCCGAGCCCAGGTACTTGTTGATGGTCTTCGCTTTCGCTGGCGACTCGACAATAACGAGACTTTTACCCATATCGGAGATCTGTATCCTTGGCGATCAGTCGGTCAATTAATAAACAGAACCGTAAACTCGCATAAAAATCAGGCAACTGGAAAACACAAGGGCTGCCATTGTGTATAGGCTCACTGTTTTACAGGGTCAAGAATGGCAAAACAACCCATTCTTTAATTTCAGTTACCCTTTTTTGCCGTATCAGTCACTGAATACAGCCCGGAAACAGGAAGGCCCGGCATAAGCCGGGCCTCCTGATGAGCGTTATCAAACCGGTTAAACCGATCAGATGCGCTCCCACACAGTGGCAATGCCCTGACCCAGGCCGATACACATGGTAGATACACCAAGCTTACCGCCTTTGGCCTGCATGATATTCAGCAGTGTGGTGGAGATACGGGTACCGGAGCAGCCCAGCGGATGGCCCAGGGCAATCGCGCCGCCGTTCAGGTTAACCTTCTCTTCCATTACGCCCAGCAGTTTCAGGTCTTTCAGAACCGGCAGCGACTGGCCAGCGAAGGCTTCGTTCAGTTCCCAGAAGTCGATGTCTTCAACTTTCAGGCCTGCACGCTTCAGTGCCTTCTTGGTGGCCGGAACCGGACCATAACCCATGATTGCGGGATCACAACCAGCGACTGCCATGCTGCGGATCTTGGCGATCGGAGTCAGGCCCAGTGCTTCTGCACGCTCGGCGGACATCAGCACCATGGCAGACGCGCCGTCAGTCAACTGGGAAGACGTACCGGCAGTTACCGTGCCGTTCTTCGGATCAAACGCCGGCCGCAACTGGCCAAGGGACTCAACCGTGGTTTCCGGACGAATGGTCTCGTCTTCTTCAATCAGCTTCACAAAGCCGTTCTCGTCGTGGCCTTCAATCGGAACGATTTCGTTCTTGAAGCGGCCTTCGAGGGTGGCTTCGTGGGCCAGGCGATGGGAACGGGCACCGAACTCATCCTGCTGCTGACGGGTGATACCGTGCATCTTGGCCAGCATTTCCGCGGTCAGGCCCATCATGTTGGACGCTTTTGCGGAGTACTTGGAGGCAGCCGGGTTGTGGTCAAAGCCGGTGGTCATGGGCACGTGGCCCATGTGCTCTACGCCACCAACCATGAACACATCGCCGTTACCGGTCATGATGGCCTGGGCCGCAGTGTGGATGGCGCTCATGGCAGAACCACACAGACGGTTAACGGTCTGGGCTGCAGACTCGTGCGGGATACGGGTCAGCAGGGAAATCTGCCGGGCCACGTTAAAGCCCTGCTCGTTGGTCTGGTTCACACAGCCCCAGATTACGTCTTCTACTTCTTTCGGGTCGAGCTTAGGGTTGCGCTCAAACAGTGCTTCAATAAGCGCAGCGGACAGAGTCTCGGCGCGTACGTTGCGGAAAC
>CAYUNQ010000119.1:0-7588 GCA_964446185.1 uncultured Marinobacter sp.
GCATACTGGTCGTCGGCCACATAGCGCAGGGCTTTGTCTTTGCGCACCTGTTCTACCAGGTCGTGAAAGCTCAGGCCTTCTTTTTTCAGGCGGCGGTACAGGGTCTGCCGGCTCATATGGCATTGCTTTGCCAGGGTGTCGGCATCAATCCGGTCGGTGGCCATCTGCCTGGAAATCAGTCGCCGTATTTTTCGGCTGAATGAACGGCGGGTTTGCAGCCGCGCCAGAACGGCGTTCACCTGTTTCAGGACCGCAGAGTAAACGTAGGGATTGCGGTGCGGAATGCGGTGTTCCAGGTGCCGGCTGGCGAAGGCCATGCGGGTAATGCCACAACCGAACAAGACCTGGCCACCCAAGAGTTTCTGGTATTCCCGGGCATACTCCGGCTCCGGGTGGGCAATTTCTACCCAGTCCGCCTCGATGCCGCGGTGAATGAAGTGGCGGGTGCGGCACAGGGCGGCGGCCAGAGTGCGGTCCATATCCTGCCGGCAGTAGTGGGCCGGGTTATCCGGCTGCCAGGTCAAAATGGCCTGCTCCGGCGTCTGTTCGAAGCTGAGCGTTACCGATTCGTTGATCAGCCTATGCAGCCGTACGTACTGGACAACGGCTTCCCCCAGGGTATCGCAGTTGAAGAACACGTGCCCCACAAGCCCCATGCGCTCCGGGTCGATCACCTGGCCCGCGTGCAGGCCCACGCCCGGGTCTGCGGTCAGCTGCTCGGCCAGTTCCCAGAGCTGGTAGTGAATGCTGGCGGGAATGCGCAGGTCCGGGTCATCCAGTTCTTCCAGGCGCACCCCGGCGATGTCTTCCGCCCGGGCACGATCCAGCAGACCCCGCTTTTCGAGGTAATGCACCAGCGCAAGGGTGCTGGAGGCGGCCACATGGGGCGTTGTTGCTGGATCCGCTTGGGGATGCATGGGGTTTGCTGGCTCCGCAGTTCGGTTCAGGCTGATACAAAATGTCAAACGATTGGCACAGCTGGTCAACGGGTATCAACACCTTAAACGATAGCATGTGTGGCATCAGGTTGAAGTAGCCATAACGCCAATTGGAGGTGTTGTATGACACAGGAAATCTTTGTTCCCCGTACCCAGAGCGAGCGCGAAAACATTGTGGCGCTGGCTGAGTATCTGGACAGCATCTTCTATTGCTGATTTCTCAGTCGTAATGTCTGTGACCATTTAGCCGGGCCTTTGCCCGGCTTTTTTCTGTCTGAATTTTCCCTTGCCCCGCGCACTGGCGGTGGTAGTGTATCCGGTTCATTCAGATAACCGGAGGGTGCCTGCGTATGGGCGTTGAACTGAATCACCGTATTTCCGGCCAGGGAGAGCCGCTGATCCTGTTGCACGGATTGTTCGGATCCCTCGAGAACCTGGGCGGCATTGCCCGCCGGCTGGAAGATAACTGGCAGATTCATGCGCTGGACGAGCGCAACCACGGCAGTTCTCCCCACAGCGATGAAATGAATTATCCGGCCATGGCCGCCGATATCATCGCCTACATGGATGCCCGTGGCCTGGACCAGGCCACGATTCTGGGCCACTCCATGGGCGGCAAGGTGGCCATGCAGGTGGCCCTGAGTTACCCGCAGCGGGTAAAGGCGATTATCGTGGCAGACATAGCGCCGGTGACTTACCACCCGCGCCACGATGACATCCTTGCAGGCATGAAAAGCCTGGATCTTACCGGCATCAAGTCCCGCAAGCAGGCCGATGAGCGCCTGGCCGGCTTTGTGCAAACCCCCGGGGTACGCCAGTTCCTGCTCAAGAACCTGGAGCGTATTCCGGCTGAAGAGCAGACCGACAGCGATGTTATCTTCCGCTGGCGCCTGAACCTGCCGGTGATCGATGCCTGCTACCAGAATCTGGCCGACGCCCCGGAAGGTGATGGCCCGTTTGAAGGGCCGGTGCTGTTTATCAAGGGCGCAGATTCTGCCTACATCCAGCAAAAACACCAGGACACCATCCGGCGGCTGTTCCCGAACGCCGAGCTGAAGATTATCGAAGGCACCGGCCACTGGCTGCATGCCGAAAAAGCCGATACCTTCGCTACCCTGTGCCGCCGGTTTCTTGATCAATAAGGTGTGACTCGGGCGTTGCCGGCAACCGTTGCAGGATATTTCTGGTTTGGGGAAACAGCCATGAGCAAAAAAGCAGCCATGAGCGAGGAAACAGCCATGAGCGATTCAGAAGCACTGAACTGGGATCTGCCAGATCCCTTTATCCTGCCCATCACGGTGCAGGATGAAGACACCGACCGCCTCGGGCACGCCAACAACGTGGTGTATGTGCGCTGGCTGGAAGATGTCAGCTGGGCCCACATTGAAAGCCTGGGTATGACCTGGGCCCTGCATGAAGAAACTGGCAAGGCCATGGCCATCACCCGCACCGAGGTGGACTACCTGCTGTCGGCCAACGCCGGCGACGAGCTGGTGCTGGGCACCTGGCTCACTGACTGGGACGGCCGTTTTCGTTCGGCCCGCCAGTTCCAGCTGATCCGCGTAGCCGATGGCAAAACCCTGTTACGTGGGCTCTCTACCCACGCCTGTGTGGATATGAACAGCCAGCGGCCGTCCCGTGCGCCGAAAGCCTTCGCGGAAATCCTCTCCGGCGCCATGGTAGCCGGCGGTCGTGGTTTGTCCGCATAAGGCCTGCCGGGCAAATTTCTGCTAGTCTGAACCTGAAACGACATGCCCGTACGGGGCGTTTGACTCACGGATGTCTGGAGACAACCATGGAATCCTCTGAAGTAACTGACATTGTGTCCATGCGTCACGTGGTCTATGACCAGTTTGGTGACAGTGATGTCCTGCGGGTAACGGAGTCGCCGCTGCCCGTGCCGGCCGAAGGCGAAGTGCTGATTCGCGTACACGGCGCCGGCCTCAACCCGATCGACTGGAAAACCCGAAAGGGCATGGGCTTTGTGGCTACCCAGATCGAGGGCAGCATGCCCTGGACGCCGGGTTACGATGCCGCCGGTGAAGTGGTGGCGGTAGCGGATGATGTGACTACCCTGGCACCGGGCGACCGGGTAATGGGCATGATCGGCTTTCCGGTATCCGGTGGCTCCTATGCCCAGTACGCCGTAGCCCGGGCCGATGAGCTGGCCATCGTACCGGATGAGCTGGATCTGGTAACCGCGGCCGGCGTGCCCCTGGCGGCTCTGACCGCCTGGCAAGCGCTGTTTGAAGTGGCCCGGCTGGAGTCCGGCCAGAAGGTCCTGATACATGCCGGTGCTGGCGGTGTTGGCCACTTTGCGGTGCAGTTCGCCCTGGTGCGTGGTGCCCATGTGATTGCCACAGCCTCGGCCGGTAACCGGGATTTTCTGGCAGAGCTGGGTGTGCACGAAGTTATTGATTACCACACCACCGACATTGCCGACGAGTGTTACGGGCTGGATGTGGTGCTGGACCTGGTCGGTGGCGAAACCGGCAAGCGCTCACTGCACACCTTGTCTGAGTCTGGCGTGCTGGTGACCATTCCCACCGTGACCGCTGATGAAGTCGTCAGCGCGGCAGAGGCCATGGGTGTAAAGGCCCACGGCATGAGGTCCCGCCCGGATGTTTTCCATCTGGAAGAAATTGCCGAGCTGGTCGAAGACGGCGATGTACGGGTGCATATCGACCGGGTGTTCCCGCTTGAGCAGGCCAGAGAGGCCCACGAATTGCTGGAAGCCGGACACGTTCGGGGCAAGCTGGTACTTGACTGCCGCTAACCCCGGGCGGCTGGCTTTTCCAGCAGGGTTGCCGGCGGTACAAGGCTGATCAATACCCAGCCGTTGCCCGGTGCCAGGTCTGCCATCGCTTTCACGGGCTGGATAGTGTCCGGCCCGCTCATTACAAACAGCACCAGCGCCTGGTTCTGGTACTGGCTAAGGAACTGCTGGTAGCTGAACTCTTCGGTCAGCTGGGTGGTTTTCACCGTATAGCCCTGGCTCACCAGGCTGGCCAGCTTGGCGTAGCTCACGTCATCAAACAGCCCTCGTGTCTGCTGCACCTTGCCGGAGTTTTGCAGCCGCGCCCCCTGATCCTGATCGCTTTCTGTCAATCCGAATACCGAGTGCTCGTCAAACCAGTCCAGAAAGTGGTAAGTGGCCAGGCTGTTCATCTGCTTGTAGGGCGACAGGATCAGCAGGCTGCCAATGCCGGTCAGGTCCAGGTGCTTGGTCGCGTGTTCTGAGGTCGGGTTGCCGAAATACACCGGCAGGTTTTCCATCCGGGCCTGGCGTACGTTTTCCCAGTTGGTGTCAGTGAGCATGGTGGCGATGCCGTGCTTCTTCAGAGCCTGGGCAACCAGGCGGGCAACCGGGTTGGCTCCAAGAATCAGGAATCCGCGGGCGGTGGGCTCAAGAACGCCCAGTAATCGCGCCACCGGCCTTGCGGTCAGGCTTTGCAGGGTTACTGTTGTAATGATCAGCATGAACACCATAGGCACCAGCGCCCCGGCGCTTTCATAGCCGGCCTGCTCCAGCTGAAAGGCAAACAGGGAGGAGACCGCGGCAGCAACGATCCCCCGGGGTGCGATCCAGCTCAGGTACAGTTTGTCACGCCAGCTCAGGGTGGTGCCGAGGGCCGACAGGAAAATGCTGGCCGGCCGTGCAAGCAGCATCAGACATGCCAGCACCGCGGCCAGGCCCCAGCCAAGCTCGGCAATGGCCCCGAATTCCACCCGCGCCGCCAGAATGATGAATAATGCCGAGATCAGCAGTACCACCAGGGATTCCTTGAACTCAAGGATGGCGTCTGTGGGCACCTGTTTCATATTGGCCATCCAGATCCCCATCACCGTGACCGTCAGCAGGCCGGATTCATGGGCGATCTCATTGGAAATGGCAAACACCCCAAGCATGAAGGTCAGGGTACCGGCGTTGTGCAGGTACCGGGGAATCCAGTGCTTGCGCAACGCCAGGCCATTCAGGTAACCGGCCGCTGCGCCAATCAGGAAACCCACCAGCAGGGTTTTGCCGAAAATATACAGGGAATGGCTGAATACGTTGCCCTGACCCCAGGAAACAATACCCTCAAACACCAGCACCGCCAGCAACGCGCCAACCGGGTCAATAATGATGCCTTCCCAGGTCAGGATGTTGGCCAGCCGCGATGAAGGGCGAACAGCCCGTAGCAAGGGCGCAATAACCGTTGGCCCGGTCACGACCGTGATGGCGCCGAACAGCAGGGCAACTTCCCAGGGCACATCAAGAATCCAGCGGGCGGCCAGCGTACCAATGATGCTGGTGACCAGGGCGCCTACGGGAATCAGGTTTCGGACCATCTTGCCGTGGTCTTTGATGTCCTCGTACCGGAGCGTGAGGCTACCCTCAAAAAGAATAATCGCCACTGCAAGGGAAATCATAGGAAACAGCATGTCGCCAAAAACCGCTTCCGGTTGCAGTAACCCGGTGACCGGCCCGGCCAGAATGCCGCCAGCCAGCAGAAACAGAATGGCCGGCATGCGCACACGCCAGGCGGCCCATTGGCAGATGAGGGAGGTGAGGCCGATGCCAGCGAGGATCAGTGTGGTGCTTACGGCCATGAGCGTTCCGGTTGGTTAGAGATTGGCTTTGCGGGCAATCCGGTTCAGCAGCCGGGAAGCCGCGAAGAAACCGAAACTGGCAGTGACCGGGCTGGCGGCACCAAAACCGGAGGCGCAATCGAGCCGTACCGGGCCGTCTGTGGCTGGTTTTTGCAGGCAGACTTCGCCATCCGGTGCCGGGTAGGTCAGTTGTTCCAGTGAATAGACAGCCTCGATGCCGAAGCGTCGCTTCGGATTTCGGGAAAAACCGTATTCCCGGCGCAGCATATTACGAACCTTGGCCAGCAATGGATCCTGGGTGGTCTTGCTCAGGTCGGCCACCTGGATCTGGGTCGGGTCCATCTGGCCGCCGGCCCCACCGGCACAGACAATCAGTATTTTGCGCCGCTGGCAGTGGGCAATCAGCGCCGCTTTCGCCTTTACGCTGTCGATGGCATCCACCACCCCGGTCATATCTTCAGTAATCAGCTCCGCCACGTTTTTGGTGGTCAGAAACCCGAAGTGCACCCGGATATCCGCCTGCGGGTTAATGGCCCGCAACCGCTCTGCCATGGCATCGGTTTTGGTGCGGCCATATTGCCCCTGCAACGCATGCAGCTGACGGTTGGTGTTGGACACGCAGATATCGTCCATATCAATCAGGGTAATCGTGCCAATGCCACTGCGAGCCAGGGATTCCGCAGCCCAGGAGCCAACGCCACCCAGGCCAACGATGGCGATGTGGGCATTACGGAAGGCATTCAGGGCCTTGCGGCCATAGAGGCGCTCTATGCCGCCGAAGCGGAAAGCGTAGTCATTGTCTGGCAGGGCGTCTGATTGCATTCCGGGCCTTCGGGGTTAAATGAACGGTGTTGTCCAGAAAGGCGGGAATTGTAGCGCACAGTGGCTGTGCCGGGCCACGAAGACGAAACAAAGCAACGGCGAACCCCGGGCAGGATTCGCCGTCGTGTTGAGGGTGGACGTCAGTTAACGCTTAGCGACCTGTTACGTCGATCAGCACCGCAAGGCCCAGCTCGGTAAAGTGTTCAGTGCCGTCTTTGGAGCCGACAGTGAATACGCCCAGCTTGGCGCCTTCGCCGAAGAAGCCGTTAAAGACCGTGCTGCCTTCCTCGTCAGCGAAGGTCAGGGTGGCTGCGCCGTTATTACCGATGACTACGTTGAAGTCTCCGTTTTCCAGCGTCTCGGACTCGGCTTCAATGTTAGAACCCAGGCCGGAAGGCATGCGGATCTCCGAGATGGTACCGGACACGGTGCCGGTGGTTTCGCTGGTCATGGTCATGGTGGTGTTGAACTGGCTGGCATACATGGCCAAAGGGTTCTGGCCGCTGCCGCTGATCTCGGTGCTCAGCATCATCAAACGGTATTTCTTGTTGGCGATGCTGGGCTTGCTGGCAGGCAATTTCACCATCATGGTTTTGTGGAACTCGGCACCTTCATTAGTGGCGCTAGCATGCTCGGAGAAGTCGAGGTAGCCGGCTTCTTTGTTCACAAAGCCAATGATGCCATCACCGTCACCGAGAATGGCGCCATTCGCCTGTATGTTCATCGGTATAGGACCTTCAGCTTCGGTGGGTTCATCGAAGCCGATGGCTTGTTCATCAGCGCCACTGATGCTGACGATGTTGGCGGTACCAGAACCCAGCGTGGCGTTGAACTGGCTGTCGAACGTAACGGGAGTAACCTCGGTTGTCAGCTCCAGGAAATCTGATGCGAGTACCGTGCCTAAATACACCCGGCCATAGGTACCGGCCATGTCGGCGGCGGTCAGGTTTGCGGGTTGCCGCGAGAAGACCTCCAGGGATCGGAACACCTCATCGCCGGATTTGGCGTTGGGGTTAAGAGCGCCTTCAAGGGTCAGGTTGTAGCGTACCGCCGCTTCATGGGGCAGGCCAAAGAACAATCCGAGATCGGCTACTTGCTGGAACACGTAGGTGTAGGCAGGGGAACGCCATCCTAGCCCATACTCAGTATCAAGTTCTTCTTCAAACTCACCCTCAACGGATAAGATACCCCGGGCGTTCAGCACACCGGGAAAGGTCTCTGGTTCACCATCTTCT
>CAYUNQ010000120.1:0-7562 GCA_964446185.1 uncultured Marinobacter sp.
AGCCCGGATGACGGCGAATCCCGCATCTGGCCGTTCAAGGTTATGCGGGGCAAGCAGCCGTTTGATACCGAGCGGCAAACCCTGCTGGCTACCCACGTATTCGGGGCAGACGACAGTTCTCTCTGGAGCAATTTCAACTGGGAGAAAGCCCTGCAGGCCGGCAGCGATATGTCTGGCATGCCATACAGCGGCAAGTTCGATTTTATTGAAACCACCATGCACTGGCCGATCACCCATATGGTGGCGCCGGCTAACGATGCGGTGAAATGCGGCAGCTGCCACAAGGCTGAAAGCCGGCTGGCCGGGCTGGGTGGCATCTACATGCCGGGCCATCACAGCAACGTGTGGCTTGACCGGATAGGGTGGTTGCTGGTGGCGGCCACGCTGTTTGCGGTACTGGTGCATGCCATGGCGCGGATCGTGTTCAGCAGGAGGAAAGACCAATGAGCCGGGTACTGATGTTCAAACGCTTTGAGCGCTTCTGGCACTGGAGTCAGGCGCTGCTGATCTTCATGCTGCTGTTCACCGGGTTTGCCATTCACGGTACCTATGAGGTGATGCGGTTCAGCACCGCCGTGCAGGTGCACACCCTGGCGGCTTGGGCGCTGATCGTACTCTGGGTGTTTGCCATTTTCTGGCATTTCACCACCGGTGAATGGCGCCAGTACATCCCCACGCGGGACGGCCTGTTCGCGGTCATGCACTATTACCTGATTGGCACCTTCACCGGTGCCTCCCATCCTTACAAGAAAACCTCCAAGGCCAAGCACAACCCGCTGCAGCGGTTGGCGTACCTGTTTTTCAAGGTGGTGATCTCGCCGATTATCTGGGTGT
The DNA here is from genome assembly GCA_964446185.1 of uncultured Marinobacter sp. Taxonomy (GTDB): domain Bacteria; phylum Pseudomonadota; class Gammaproteobacteria; order Pseudomonadales; family Oleiphilaceae; genus Marinobacter. Next base: position 835 of record CAYUNQ010000120.1, read on the forward strand.
CCGGGTTGCTATACCTGTTCTACAACGACTGGCCGGCAACCCTGGCCGGCGCCGTGGAACTGGAAACCGTGGCCCTGATTCATACCGGCGCAGCCTTTGCCATGCTGGTGTTCATTATTGCCCATGTGTATATGACCACTATGGGCAAGACCCTGACCAGCCACATCAAGCCGATGATTACCGGCTATGAGGACTTGGATGAGCACCACTGAGCCGCGTGCGCATTCTGCCTTTGTTTAAAACTAACGGATCTATAGATATATCTTTATTGATATAAGAGGTTTGGCCGGATACTCTGGCCTTGTTGTTTAGTAAAGCCAACTCTCTGGCGCCCCCGACAGGAGAAAGATTATGTCCATTCGTCTTGGCGATACCGCCCCGGATTTCAAAGTAGACACCACCAAAGGCCCGATCAGCTTCCATGAGTGGGCAGGTGATTCCTGGGTGTTTTTCTTCAGCCACCCGGCTGATTTCACCCCGGTATGTACCACTGAAATGGGCCGTACCGCCCAGCTGGCCCAGGAGTTCGCAGCCCGTAACGTGAAGCCGCTCGGCCTGTCTACCGACTCCGTAGACGAGCATATGAAGTGGATCGACGATGTGAACGATACCCAGAGCTGTGACCTCCAGTTCCCGATCGTTGCCGACGACAAGCACCAGATCGCTCAACTGTACGACATGATTCACCCGGGCGAGAGTGAAACCGCCGCGGTGCGCAGTGTGTTCATCATCGACCCGGCTAAGAAAGTACGCCTGACCCTGACTTACCCGATGGCGGTAGGCCGTAACTTTGACGAGATCCTGCGTGTGATCGACGCACTGCAGACAGCCGATGCCAATAAGGTTGCTTTGCCGGCTGACTGGCGCAAGGGTGGTGAGGTGATTATTCCACCGTCCATTTCCAATGAAGAGGCGAAGGATATCTTCCCGCAAGGTTGGAACGAGCTGCGTCCCTACCTGCGCCTGACCAAGATCTGACCTGACACAGCGTTGATCTGAACAGGTTCACAGCCTGCCCCCGACCAGGTTGCTTGCGATATTGAGCGCGCCGGTCGGGGGCGTTTTTGTTTCTAGCCCCGGTCGAAGGTCAGGCTGTCTGAGTGGCTGCCAATATTGCCTCGCTCCAGACGGATCTTTACTTCCAGGTTGTGGCGGGAGTCGGCGTTGCCCAGCGCAGTTTCTTCGGTGATTTTGCCCTGGTGATACAGCTCCATGATGGCCTGGTCGAAGGTTTTCATGCCCTGTTGTCCGCTCTTTTCCATCACCTCGGTGATGCCATCCACCTCGCCTTTATTGATGATATCTTTGATGTAGGGGCTTGCAAGCATCACCTCGACCGCCGCGCAACGCTTGCCATCAACGCCTTTCAATAAACGCTGGGCCACTACCGCTTTCAGGTGCAGGCTCAGATCCATGAACAGTTCCTTGTGGGCATGTTCCGGGAAGAAATTCACGATCCGGCGCATAGTCTGGTCCACGTTGCTGGCGTGCAGGGTGGAGATGCACAGATGGCCGGTTTCGGCGTAGGTAAGGGCTTGCTTCATGGTTTCCCGGTCGCGGATTTCACCGATCATGATCACATCGGGGGCCTCGCGCATGGCCCGGCGCAGCGCTTCGCTGTAGGAGTGAGTGTCCACGCCTACCTCCCGCTGATTCACCACGCTTTTCTGGTGCGTGTGGGTATACTCGATGGGATCTTCAATGGTGAGAATGTGCCCGGTGGTGTGGCTGTTTCGGTAATCCAGCATCGAGGCCAGAGTGGTGGACTTGCCTGAGCCGGTGGAACCCACCACCAGGATCAGCCCACGGGGTTCCATAATCAGTTTTTCGAGAATCTTTGGCAGGCCCAGGGCATCGATGGACGGAATCTCCGTTTTCAGGTGACGAATCACCATGCTGACCTCACCCCGCTGCCAGAGTACGTTCACCCGGAACCGCCCTATGTTGGCAAGCCCTACGGCCATGTCCAGCTCCAGCGTCTTCTCGAACTCCGCCCGCTGCTTGTCTTTCATGATCGAGTACGCCAGCTCTTTTACCGCCCCGGCTGGCAGCTGGTTCCCGGAAATCGGGGCGGTATGGCCTTCTACCTTCATCATCACCGGGGCACCGGTGGAGAAGTAGAGGTCGGAGGCGCCTTTTTCGGCCATGAGTTTGAGGTAGGTGGTCAGGTCCATCGGGGTTCCTCTGGGCGTTGGACAAACAGTGATATTTGCCAGTGTAGTAGGTCTGAGTCTTGAATGGTTAGATACGATACTAAGGGCTTATGCGGTGCACTTTTTCAGAGCCCTTCGGCGCTGTTTTAGTGCGATGTAACGCACTGATATACCTTTATTTATCAATTTAAGATCAAAGTTCAACCCATGTGTTTGTTGTTTGAGCAGTTATTGCCCTAGGTTTCAAGAAAATGCCGATCTGGCACACCTTGTGCTCATCTCCGAATCAGGAGCGTACCAACGCCCTGTCCCTACATTCGGAGGTATTTATATGCTCAGTACAAGGTTTGCCCTCGCTGCGCTGGCAGGTGTTCTGATTTCAGGAGCTGTTCAGGCGGCGGATACATTTGTGCCGGAAGTGCTTACGGTTGAGGAGCGGATTCAGCCGGGGCCCAACCTGTTTGTTCTGGACCAGACCTGGGACGGGGCGAGCCAGACCGTGGTGCTCTCCCAGGACGACCTCAGCGTTAAAGGAAATCTGAGCTTTGGCATTGTCGGCCAGATGGCCACCAACCATGATTTCTCACGTCTTTACAGCCTGTCTCACTACGCTAAGCGGATCACATACGGCCCGACCGAATCCGTACTTCAGGAATTTGATGTGTCTACCCTGAGTCTGCTTCGGGAAGTGGTGGTGCCTGAAAAAGCAGCCCAGGTGGCCCCCTCCAATGCGATCCTGAAGATCTCCTACGACGACCGTTACGCTTTCATCCAGAACGCCACACCGGCCACCTCCATAACGGTGGTGGATCTTGAGAGCGGCAGTGTTCTGCAGGAAGTACCAACACCGGGTTGCTTCGGCGTGTTCCCGGCGGCGGATTCGGTGAAGTTCACCACGGTATGCGGGGATGGCCGCTTCCAGAGCTTCTCCCTCGCTGCGGATGGCCGGTTCGGCTCGCCGGACAGCAGTGACAAGATCTTCGATCCGGACAAAGACCCGGTATTCATTGTTGGCAAGCGGGCCGGTGATGAGCTGCTGTTTGTCTCCTTCTTCGGTACGGTTTACCGGGTTTCTGACAGCGACAAAGCGCCTCGCCTGATCAGCAAGCAATCCTTCACGGAAGGCACTGACGGTCAGTGGGCTCCGGGTGGTGTGGATGTGGTGGCTTACAACGAGGCCCATAAGGTGCTGTTTGTAACCATGCATTCCGAAGCCTACAACGGCAGCCACAAAAATGGCGCGGAGGAAGTTTGGGCGGTGGACCTGGCCAGTGGCAAGGTGTTGGGCCGCTCCGCGGTCAAACACCTGGTGTCGCTCTCGGTAACCGACGGCGAGCAGCCGGTGCTGTTTGGCCTGGATGAAGAGGGCGTGCTGTACCGCTATCAGGTGAAGGCGGATGCCGGCTTCGCCCTGGAGGAAACCAACACGGTTGAAGATGTTGGTGGCTGGGCCATTTTCTCCATCGCAGGGTCCTGATCATGGGCCCCGATCTCCTGCAAATGTCCGTGCTGACCGCCATGATTCTGCTGGCCCTGCTGTTTACACACGCAGCCTGGCACAAGGCTTCGGATTACGGTCGGTTTCTCGGGTATGTCATCAACTACCAGTTGCTTCCGGAATGGCTGGCGGGGCCCTTGGCCAGAACGTTGATGGCGGCCGAGGCGGCGTGTGTGCTGTTGCTGGTTTATCCGGACACCTCGTGGCTGGGGGCGTTGGGGATGGCTGGGCTGTTGTTGGCTTACGGCGCAGCCATGGCCGTCAGCTTGTTCCGGGGCCGTGCCGAGATCGATTGCGGCTGTGGTGGCGCAGCGCACCCGGTTTCCTGGCTGTTGGTGCTGCGCAATCTGGTACTGGCGGGCCTGGCAGCTTTGGTTGCTCTGCAAGGTGTCCAGGCACCCGGGCTGGCCGCGTTGATGGTGGCGGTACCGGCCGGTACCGGGCTGTGGCTGATCTACAACCTGTTCGGAAAGCTGGCCGAGAACCAACGGCTGCTGCTGGCTAACAGCAAATACTGACATTCAGAGGGAAATACTGTGGCACTTCTATCTTTTACCGTTGTTTTTCTGGCCTTGATGGTGGCCGGGCTCATTCTTGGCTTCTTCGTGCTCGCCCGACAGGTCGGTATCTTGCACGAGCGGGTGGCACCTGTGGGCGCCATGATCAATGACAGCGGCCCTAAAGTGGGCGAGCTGTCCCCGGTGTTCAACCTGGACAGCCTGACTGGCGGCAAGGTGAACCTGGGCCAGCCGTCCGGCAAGCATAGCCTGGTGTTCTTTCTGTCGCCGACTTGCCCGATCTGCAAAAAACTGTTGCCGGCGCTCAAGTCGATCCAGAAATCCGAAGCCGGCTGGCTCTCTGTGGTGCTGGCCAGTGACGGCGAGCAGCCCCGCCACGAGCAGCTGATTGCCACGCACAAGCTGGAAGGTTTCCCGTACGTGTTGTCGGAACATCTGGGGGTGACTTACCGGGTGGCCCGCCTGCCATTTGCCGTGCTGCTTGACGAGCAGGGTGTGGTGCGGGCCAAGGGTCTGGTGAATTCGAGAGAGCAGTTGGAAAGTTTGTTCAATGCGCTGGAAACCGGCTATGCCTCTGTGCAGGAGCTGGTCAGTAAAACCGCTAGTTAATAAGTCCGGGAGGACACTATGTCCAGAATGATAGACCGTTTATTTAACCTGATTGATAAGAGCTCCGAACAATCCACCAGGAAAGCGGCGCAGAGCTTTGGCCGCCGATCCTTCCTGGCCAAGGCCGGAACCGTCATGGCCGGCGCCATGCTGGCCCCGGTTCTGCCGTTTGACCGGTCTCTGGGTGGCGCCGCGTTTGCCGGCACCCTGGAAGACGAGAACGATTGCAGCTACTGGAAGCACTGCGCACTGGACGGCAACCTCTGTTCCACCTCTGGCGGCTCTCTGACCTCCTGCCCGCCGGGCACCGAGGCGTCCAAGGTGGCGTGGGTGGGCACCTGCCGTAACCCGGCCGACGATAAGGACTATCTGGTGTCTTACAACGACTGCTGCGGCCGGGCCACGGTGCCCAGCTCTACCTTCTGCTTCACGAGCGAAGGCGAACGCCCGGGTTACCGGATGGGACTGCACAACGACATCAACTGGTGCATGGCCAATACCAACAAAGGGTATCACTGCACCGTTTCCGTGGTTCTGGGCGTGGCTAATGGCTGAACCCTGGAATGAGTACCCACTGAACTTAGGGAGTTAGGAAGATGATACGGAAACGGACAGGAAACCTGCTGCTGACAACCCTGCTGGCTGCGCAACTGCTGGTGCCGGCAACGGCTGCCGAGCGATCGGCGCAATCCAACTACATGCTGCGCTGTACCGGTTGCCATGGCATGGATGGCATGGGCGTGGAAGCCGCAGGTATTCCTCCGTTTCCGGGTTTTGTGGAGGTGTTTTTCAATGATGAACAGAGCCGGCTTTACCTGATGCATGTGCCCGGCATTGTTGGCGCTGGTCTGAACGATGCCGAGATTGCCGAGGTGATGAATTATGTGGTGGAGCGCTGGGGGCAGCCCGGTGTGGCAGTCGAGCATTTTACTAAAGAAGAGGTTGATCAGCTCAGGCAACGGGAAGTCCGGGATGTGGTGGCGCTGAGGCGGGAGATTACGGAACGGTTGGCCGGGGAGGGGGTGGTTTTGCCGGAGTATACCTGGCCTTGAGAGCTGGGTTTCATTTTCGATAGTTGATACGACCTTTCGGGTGTTCTACTTTTCGAGCACTTCCTTTATCGTGCCGGAAGGCTTGTCTGCACCCAGAGGTTTCAGTGGCGACTCTCAGAATACTTATTGTTGGTGCCGGCGGCATCGGCGGCTATTACGCCGCAAGGTTGGCTGAAGCCGGCCACCAGGTTGTACTGACCGCCCGTGGAGATCACCTCTCGGCCCTACAAGCGAACGGCCTGAGCGTTGATTATGAAGGGCAGGTTTTCCACCATTCCCTCCCGGCTTGCCACCACCAAGACCTTGTCCGTAACTATCAGGCAGGCGATTTTGACCTGATCGTGATAGCCCTTAAATCGACAGCCACCAGCGCAGTGATGACGGAGCTTTCTGACTGGCTGAGGGCTGGTTCGGTTCCGGTACTGTCTCTTCAAAACGGGGTAGATAACGAACCCCTCATTTCAGAAGTGGTCGGAGAGGGCCGTGTCTTGGGTGGCCTTGCGGTGCGTATTGGCGGCCATATTACCGAGCCGGGCAAAGTGTTCGCCGAAGGTGTTGCCCAGATAGTGATGGGCGCCTGGCCTCAGCAACAGCCTGATGACCCACGGGTGGCTTTGCTGAAGAGGCTGGAGGCTGCCTTTAATGAGGCGGGTATTCCAACCACCGTAACCGAAAACATCCGTTATGAGCTTTGGCGCAAATTGGTGATTAATAACGGTGTTAATCCGCTGTCTGCGCTCACTCTTCTGGACACCCGAAGCCTGACCCATCATCCGGAATTCGGCAAGATGGTGTACGGGATGATGGCTGAGACCGTAGAGGCTTCCAGAGCCGATGGTGTGAACCTGACGCAGCAGGATCTCGATGACATGTTCGAGCTGATCAGCAGCTTCAATGC
>CAYUNQ010000121.1:0-7483 GCA_964446185.1 uncultured Marinobacter sp.
CAGATAATCCCGGCATCCAGGCTGGCCGCCACAAACAGCCCCAACTCTTCACACTGGTCGGCAAATTCGGGCTGGTAGTCACCCCGGCACAGCAGGGGTTCCTGAATAAGTTTCCAGCGCAGGCCAGTGGTGATGCTGTCTATGGCGCGGCGAGTGCCGGTGCCGTCGTGGCCGGCGCGGATATAGAAAGTAAAAGGCAGGCCCTGGGTTTTCTCCAGGCAGGGGTAATAGCTACGGTCAAAGAAGTCTTTGAGGGCGCCCGACATATAGCCGAGGTTTTCGGTGGTGCCAAGGATGATGGCATCGCAGGCGAGGACATCTTCGGGGCCGGCTTCGAGCGGCGCTTTCACCACCACTTCCACCGCTTCAATATCCGGGTTGCGGGCGCCCTTTTCCACGGACTCCCGTAACCGCAGGGTATTGGGAGACGGTGCATGGGCTACTATCAACAGTCGCTTCATGTAACGCCTCCCGGGTTCTTACTTAGAGCAATTCACCGTTTGCTTCCACGGGCGCTTCTGCCGCCTCTTTCTTCACCGGCTTGGGCATCAGCTTGTCGCGAACCTTGGCTTCGATTTCGTTGGCGATGTCCATATTCTCTTCCAGGAACTTGCAGGCGTTGGCCTTACCCTGGCCGATCTTGTCGCCGTTATAGGCGTACCAGGCACCGGATTTGTCGACGAAGCCTTCTTTCACACCCATGTCCAGAACTTCGGCCATGTGGTAGATGCCCTTGCCGTACATGATCTGGAATTCGGCCTGCTTGAACGGCGGCGACACCTTGTTCTTGACGACTTTTACGCGGGTTTCGTTACCCACCACTTCGTCGCCATCCTTCACTGCGCCGATGCGGCGGATGTCCAGACGCACGGAGGCGTAGAACTTCAGGGCGTTACCGCCGGTGGTGGTTTCCGGCGAGCCGAACATCACACCGATCTTCATACGAATCTGGTTGATGAACACCATCAGGCAGTTGGCATGCTTCACGTTACCGGTCAGTTTACGCAGGGCCTGGGACATCAGGCGGGCCTGCAGGCCTACGTGGCTGTCGCCCATTTCACCTTCAATTTCAGCTTTCGGCGTGAGGGCCGCAACGGAGTCGACGATGATCACGTCAACAGCGTTGGAGCGCACCAGCATGTCGGCGATTTCCAGGGCCTGTTCGCCGGTGTCCGGCTGGGATACCAGCAGGTCGTCTACGTTGACGCCCAGCTTTTCGGCGTAGATGGGGTCGAGCGCGTGCTCGGCATCGATAAAGGCGCAGGTTTTACCGGCCTTCTGCGCTTCGGCAATCACCTGCAGGGTCAACGTGGTTTTACCGGAGCTTTCCGGGCCGTAGATTTCCACAATCCGGCCGTAAGGCAGGCCACCAATACCCAGGGCCACGTCCAGCCCCAGGGAGCCGGTGGATACCGCAGGAATGGCTTCACGGGGCTGGTCGCCCATTTTCATCACGGCGCCTTTGCCGAACTGGCGTTCAATCTGGCCGAGTGCTGCGCTGAGTGCTTTCTTGCGGTTGTCTTCCATTGTTACCTGACCCTCGTTATTCAAAAAGACGACACCGGACGTTCATCCAGTGTTTTCCTGTATATTTGAACAGTATTAAAACATAAGCCTTGGCACAGACCAACCCCTGTCAGGGCGAAAAGCGTCACAGTGTTTTCAGAAACTCCGTAACTCCTTGCAGCACATACAAAACCGATTGACGGCGCACCTGGTCCCGGTCGCCGTCAAAGCGCTGAACACTGGATTGTGTATTGTCCGGGCCGGTGCCCCAGGCGAACCATACTGTGCCCACGGGCTTTTCCGCGCTGCCACCACCTGGGCCGGCGACACCGCTGATGGCCACGGCCACATCCACACCGGTGGCGCGAACGGCACCGGCTACCATTTGGCGCACCACAGGCTCACTCACGGCGCCATGCTTCGCCAGTACCGCGTCCTCAACCCCCAGAATGGCCTGTTTGGCTTCATTGCTGTAGGTGACCAGCCCCGCCATCAGGTAAGCAGAGGAGCCTGCCCGGTCGGTCAAGATTTTTGCTACCCAGCCGCCGGTGCAACTTTCAGCGGTTGCAAGGGTTCTGCCCTGTTTGGCCAGCAGTTCTCCCAGGGTATTTCCGGCGACTTGTAATTGCTGATCTGAAGCGTCCATCATGGTCTCCAAGATTGTGTTGCCAAACCCTTCGTTTCATCCCGGGCGTTATTTTCTTACAATTCCCGCTTTGACCCAAACGCACGATCAACCGGACCCGTCCATGTCAGCAGCCCAGACCGATCTTTCCAAGCACACCCCCATGATGCAGCAGTACCTTAAGATCAAGCGGGAGCACTCCAATGAGATACTGTTCTACCGCATGGGTGACTTCTACGAGCTGTTCTACGACGACGCAAAAAAAGCGGCCGAGTTGCTGGACATTACCCTGACGGCACGGGGCCAGTCCGGCGGCAACCCCATCCCCATGGCGGGTGTGCCTTTTCACGCGGCCGAGGGTTACATTGCCCGCATGGTTCGCGCGGGTCAATCCATTGCCATTGCCGAACAGATTGGCGATCCGGCCACCAGCAAAGGCCCGGTGGAGCGGAAGGTAGTGCGTATTGTTACGCCCGGCACCCTCAGCGATGAAGCCTTTCTGGAAGACCGCCGCGACAACCTGCTGGCAGCCATTTTCAGCCACAAAGAACAGTTCGGCTTTGCCTCGCTGGATATTTCCAGTGGCCGGTTTTCGGTGTCTGAACTGGACAGCCTGGAAGCCCTGCAGGGCGAGCTTCAGCGCCTGCGCCCGGCCGAGATCCTGATCAGCGAAGACTTCCCCTATGGTGAGTTGCTTGAAGGCTTTACCGGTGTGCGCCGGCAAGGCCCCTGGCTGTTCGAGCTGGATTCCGCCCGGCGGGTGATTACCCAGCAGCTGCAGGTGCGTGACCTCACCGGGTTTGGCTGCGAAGACCTGCACCTGGCCATTTGCGCGGCAGGCTGCCTGCTGCAGTACGCTCGGGAAACCCAGCGCACCGCCCTGCCCCACATTCGCAAACTCACCCGCGAGCGCCGGGAAGATGCCGTCATCCTGGATGCCGCCAGCCGCCGTAACCTGGAAATCGATACCAACCTGATGGGCGGCCAGCAATATACCCTGGCCTGGGTGATGGACCGCACGGCCACCGCCATGGGTGCCCGGGAATTGCGTCGCTGGCTGAACCGTCCATTGCGGAATGTGGAGGTGGTTCAGAAACGCCAGCAGTCGGTCTCTGCCCTGCTGGACGGTTTCCACTACGAGCCGGTGCACGACCTGCTCAAGCGCGTGGGCGATATCGAACGGATTCTGGCCCGGGTCGCCCTTCGCTCAGCCCGGCCCCGGGATCTGGCGCGCCTCCGGGATGCCTTCCAGACCCTGCCGGAGCTTCAGGAAGCCCTGAAGCCGGTTAAATCCAGCCATGTAGCCCAGCTGGCCGGCACCATTGGCGAATACCCGGAGCTTGCTGACTTGCTGGAGCGGGCTATCATCGAAAACCCGCCGGTGGTGATCCGCGAGGGTGGCGTGATTGCCGAAGGCTTCGATGAAGAGCTGGACGAGCTGCGCAACATCAGCGAGAACGCTGGCCAGTACCTGCTGGACGTGGAAACCCGGGAACGGGAGCGTACCGGTATCTCCACCCTGAAGGTGGGCTACAACCGGGTGCACGGCTATTACATCGAAATCAGCCGGGCCCAGTCAGGCCAGGCGCCGGTGGATTACATTCGCCGCCAGACCCTGAAAAACGCCGAGCGCTTCATCACACCTGAGCTGAAAGAGTTCGAAGACAAGGCCCTGAGCGCCAAGAGCCGTGCCCTGGCCCGGGAAAAAGGCCTGTACGACGACGTGCTGGAAACCGTCGCCGAACAACTTGCGCCGCTGCAGGATGCCGCCCAGGCCCTGGCGGAGCTGGATGTGCTCAGCAACTTTGCCGAGCGCGCTACCAGCCTGCGATTTTCCGCACCGGAGTTTACTGACCAGCCCGGCTTTGATGTGGAAGAAGGCCGCCACCCGGTGGTGGAACAACTGCTGGACGAGCCCTTCGTGCCGAATAACCTGCTGATGGATTCCAAGCGGCGGATGCTGGTGATCACCGGCCCGAACATGGGCGGTAAGTCCACCTACATGCGCCAGGCCGCGTTAATTGCCCTGCTGGCCTACACCGGCAGCTTTGTGCCCGCCAACCGGGCGGTGCTGGGGCCGGTAGACCGGATTTTCACCCGCATGGGCTCTTCCGACGACATCGCCGGTGGCCGCTCTACGTTTATGGTGGAAATGACCGAAACCGCCAACATCCTGCATAACGCCACCGAACACAGCCTGGTGCTGATGGACGAAGTAGGCCGGGGCACCAGCACCTTCGATGGCCTGTCGCTGGCCTGGGCCACGGCCGAGCACCTGGCGAAAGACATTCGCTGCTACACCCTGTTCGCCACCCACTATTTCGAGCTGACGCAACTGGCGGATGACCTGGAACACGCGGTGAATGTGCACCTGACCGCCACCGAGCACGACGACTCCATCGTGTTTTTGCACAATGTCCATGACGGCCCCGCCAGCCAGAGCTATGGTTTGCAGGTGGCTAAATTGGCGGGCGTGCCGCAGGATGTTATCCGTAACGCCAAGGCCCAGCTGGCACACCTGGAAGGCACTGCCAGCCCGTCAGCGCCGGCCCCCGAGCAGGTGCAAGAGCCGGCATCGAAAGCCGTCACACAACCGGCCCGTGCCGAAACGGTTTATCAGGGCGATATGTTTGCCATGGCCGAGCCGAGCGCGGTAGAAGAGGCCTTGCAGCAACTGGATATTGACGGCCTGTCGCCCCGGGATGCCCTGAACCAGCTGTATGAACTGCGGGCATTATTGAAGAAATAACAGAAAACTGGGCCAAACTTGATCTGTGTAATAAGGTTATAGCAGCCCGGCCCTTGCGGCTGCGGGGGGCGCTCCCTACAATATCGCGCACAAAATTATAGATGGGGCCGGATTTTCAGGGCTCCTGATGAGACTGAATGTTCTACGAACCAGGGATCTGACTATGGCGTTTATCGTTACTGATAACTGCATCAAGTGCAAATACACCGACTGCGTGGAAGTGTGTCCGGTAGACTGCTTCTATGAAGGCCCCAACTTTCTGGTGATCGACCCGGACGAGTGCATCGATTGCGCCCTGTGCGAGCCCGAGTGCCCGGCGGAAGCCATCTTCTCTGAAGACGAGCTGCCTGCAGGCCAGGAAGCCTTCGTTGAGATCAACGCCGACCTGGCCGGCAAGTGGCCGAACATCACCGAAAAGAAAGACCCGCTGCCAGATGCCGCAGAATGGGATGGCAAGCCCGACAAGCTGCAGTACCTGGAGCGCTGAGCCTCAGCCAGCTCCATAGAAAAAAGCCGGAAGAGTGATCCTCTTCCGGCTTTTTTATGACTGACCGGTTGAACCCGGCGTGTCCGGTTCAGCCCCCGGCCAGCAGTTTTTTCGCCGCCGCAGACTTGTAGAAACTTCCCAGCCTTCTGCGCACCAGCGCTTCCAGATAGCCTTCTTTGTTGAGCACCTCGATAATCGGCAGTCCCAGCTGCTCGATTTCGGTAACAATCACTTCACGGGTCACCCCGATATCATTCAGCAGGTCCATCACCGGCAAGTCGCCATACTTGGCGAACAGGTGCTCCACCACCGCCCGGGTACAGCCTTCAAAGTACGCGGTTTTGCGAAAGTTCAGCCAGAAATCGTAACCCAGCACCACAAACTCCTGCAGCTCAACCTCGCCCAGACCATCCTGCAACTCTGCAATGGTGCTGTTTTCCAGTGACACCCAGGCGGCCATCACGCTGTCGCGCAACTCCTCATCGGTAAGTGCCCGGTGCAGGAACTGCTCACTGCGTACGATCAGGCCGGGCAAGCTGTCGGAAAGCCAGGTCTTGATCCGCCGTTCGAAGGTTTCATCCAGCCCCGGCACGGCTTTGTTGGCCATTCTCTTGCCGAACTTCATCACCGAGCCCACACCCGGCACCGACCGGGTGATCAGGTTGTCTTCGTACAAATAATTCACCAGGCCGTGATACACCAGGTTAGACACCAACTCCTGATACACCGGGTGCGCCATGATCTCGCTGATGATCCGCTCCCGCTGTTGGCGCAGCTCCAGGGCCTCTTCGACAAAACCGCTGGCCTGCTCCCGGGTAAAAATCTCACCCAGGGTTGTCTCTGCCTGAACCGGCGCTTTCAAAACCTCCGCCGCCATCTCTGCGGCCAGTTCCGGAATACCGCCATCCAGCTCCATGTCTATGGCAATACGCTGGATAACGCCCATGACCTGATCAACGCTGATCAGCCGTGCCAGGGGCAGCTTTTCGGCATAGCCCAGTAATTCATCCACTTCCTGTTCCAGGAATTTCTTTAACTTGGCGCCCTTGAGGGCCGCCATCTCATGCTTTACATGAGCTTCCAAAAGGGTATCGACAAGACTGGTGGCGGCTTTACTCATAAACCTGGCATCCTTTGGCTGAATTCCGGAAGTATGCCGGTGAGGCTAACACGGAAGCAGGCAGCAGGGGTTTGCCGGAATTACCGGCAAACCGGTGATTATGGGCCAGTCTGGAACTGGCCGGACAAGATTACTGGAAGTCGGAGAACTCATGGGGTTCGGCCGCAAGGGCCAGGCACAGGCTGCCCGGGCCCACATAGATGGAACTGGTGATACCCATCTGGGACAGCAGCAGCTCCACACCATGCTTTTCGCAGGCATCACGCAGGCGGTTCAGGCCCGGCAACTCTTCGATCTCGGTCCAGTTCAGGCCACAGGACAAACTCACATAGGGCGTCAGCAAGCCAGCCTCCACCCGGCCGACGGCGTAGTTCATAACCTTCTCAACGGCCATGTTGAAGTCCCGGGTTTTAGCCACCGGCTTGCCCTCAACGCCCTGCCCGAAAATGACCGGGTTGATGTTCAACACCTTGCCCAGAAACGCGGCCAGGGCCGATACGTTTTTGTCGCCACGGCGCCGGGCCCGTTCACGGATGTAATGCAGGTCCCGCGGAATCACGCAGGTGTAGATCTTGTCGGTGAAGGATTCCACCTCGTGGCGCAGGGCATTCTTGGAGACTTTCTGATTGATCAGCCGCAGGGTGTGGGCCGCCAGCAGCCCCTGGCCCGCAAAGATCTGCTTGCTGTCGATCACCCGCATGGAAAACCTGCCTTCCCGTCCGGCAGCCTTGCGGGCGCCCTCGTAGTTGGCCATCACAGTATTCATGGCTTCGGTGGCGTGGTCGTAGATCTGGCTGCGGCTCCGGGTGACGGTTTCACAAATGGCCACATCAAACTGGGTGACAATCTTTTCCATGAACAGGTCGTGAATCTGTTCCGCCGTGAACGCCTCGGTTTCAGCCTGGTGGCCCTTGTCGAGCAGGCCACTCTGGTAGAACTCCTGGGTACGCACCGGATCGTGGGTGTCGATGTAGGTCTGGCCATCAATAATGGCCG
>CAYUNQ010000122.1:0-7408 GCA_964446185.1 uncultured Marinobacter sp.
GGCGAGCTGGACCGCGCTGTAACCGTTAAAGGGCTACGTGTCACCAAAGGCGCACGCGAGGCAATCATTGCCGCGGGCGGGAAAGTCGAAGACTAAGACGAGTCGAGGACTAAATGGCCAAGACAGCATCATTGCCTGCGGGCGCCGGAAAAGGATTTGCAGAGCTGCGTTCGCGGCTCTGGTTTGTCTTCCTGGCGTTGTTGGTGTACCGGATCGGTGCCCACATCCCGGTTCCAGGCATCAACCCGGACCGGTTGGCGGCACTGTTTGACCAGAACCAGGGCACTATCCTGAGTCTGTTCAACATGTTTTCCGGTGGTGCGCTTGAGCGCATGAGTATCTTCGCACTCGGTATCATGCCGTATATTTCTGCCTCTATTATCATGCAGCTCATGACTGCGGTTAGTCCGCAGCTTGAGCAGCTGAAGAAAGAGGGTGAAGCTGGTCGTCGCAAGATCAGCCAGTACACGCGGTATGGTACGGTTATCCTGGCCCTGGTTCAGGGCTTTGGTATTTCTGTAGGGTTGGCCTCTCAGGGCGTTACCTTCAACGACAGCTTCAGCTTCCACTTCGTGGCGGTTGTTTCTTTCGTGTGTGGTGCCGTCTTCATGATGTGGCTGGGCGAGCAGATCACCGAGCGAGGTATCGGTAACGGCATTTCCCTGCTGATTTTCGCAGGTATTGTTGCCGGTCTGCCGGGGGCTGTTGGTCAGACCCTGGAGCAGGCTCGAAACGGTGAGATGAGCCTGTTGGTAGTGCTCGGTATTGGCATTCTGGCAATCGCGGTTGTTGGCTTCGTGGTATTCATGGAGCGTGGCCAGCGCCGGCTTACCATCAACTATGCCAAGCGGCAGCAGGGGCGCCGGGTGTTTGCCCAGCAATCCAGCCATCTGCCGTTGAAGGTCAACATGGCCGGTGTTATTCCGCCGATCTTTGCCTCTTCCATACTGTTGTTCCCGGCATCGCTGGGGCAATGGTTCGGTCAGGGTGAAGGTATGGAATGGCTGAGCGATGTGTCCCAGGCATTGGCGCCGAGCCAGCCTTTGTATATCATTCTGTTTGCAGCAGCAGTAGTCTTCTTCTGCTTCTTCTACACAGCGCTGATGTACAACCCCAAAGAAGTTGCGGATAACCTCAAGCGTTCCGGCGCGTTTATCCCGGGTATTCGTCCGGGAGAACAGACTGCCAAGTACATCGATGGTGTGCTGACCCGTCTGACGTTGTTCGGGGCTATGTATATTGCAGCAGTTTCCCTGTTCCCACAGTTCCTGATGGTTGCGGGTAACGTACCTTTCTATCTTGGTGGTACGTCACTGCTGATTGTTGTAGTCGTGGTGATGGATTTCATGGCCCAGGTTCAGTCGCACCTGATGTCCCATCAGTATGAATCGCTGATGAAGAAATCCAATCTCAAGGGCTATGGACGGAACGGCTGATACAGTCGTTCCCCTTGAAAACTGGAGTCGACAATGAAAGTACGCGCTTCGGTAAAGAAAATTTGCCGTAACTGCAAAGTAATTCGACGCAATGGCTCGGTTCGGGTCATCTGCTCGGAGCCTCGTCACAAGCAGCGCCAGGGCTGATTCTCCGGAATCAACCTGACATTGCAAAAGGGGTTCGGAATAGTGGCGCTTGACTCGACCACGGGTCAGGCGCTATTATTTCGCGCCCTTTTTGTGGCGGAAAATTCACACAGCAAAGCTTTGAACGCGGAGTAATTTGGATGGCACGTATAGCCGGTGTCAATATACCCGATCACAAACATGCTGTTATCTCGCTGACCTACATCTTTGGTGTTGGCAAGACAACAGCCCAGAAGCTTTGCGATGCAACCGGCGTTAAGCCGGACGCCAAGGTCAAAGACCTTAGCGACGAGCAGCTTGAAGCACTTCGTACTGAAGTGGGCAAGTTTACCGTCGAAGGCGATCTGCGTCGTGAAGTACAGATGAACATTAAGCGTTTGAAGGATCTCGGTTGCTTCCGTGGTCTGCGTCACCGTCATGGGCTTCCAGTCCGTGGCCAGCGCACCAAGACCAACGCCCGCACCCGTAAAGGTCCTCGCAAACCTATTCGTAAGTAACAGGTAGGCAAACATGGCAAAGCCAGGTACACGTACCCGTAAAAAGGTGAAAAAGACGGTAGTTGATGGCGTCGCGCACATTCACGCGTCCTTCAACAATACCATCGTGACCATTTCTGACCGTCAGGGCAACGTCCTGTCCTGGGCCACTTCTGGTGGTTCCGGTTTCCGCGGTTCACGTAAGAGCACACCTTTTGCTGCGCAGGTAGCAGCTGAAAGAGCCGGTAATGCGGCTGCTGAATACGGCCTTAAAAACCTGGACGTAGAGGTTAAGGGTCCTGGGCCCGGACGTGAATCCGCTGTACGCGCGCTTAATGGCTGCGGGTACAAGATCACCAACATCACTGATGTGACGCCGATTCCCCATAACGGCTGTCGTCCGCCCAAGAAGCGCCGCGTCTAACACAGGAGACAGTGAAAAATGGCTCGTTATATAGGCCCGAAGTGCAAGCTGTCTCGTCGTGAAGGGACAGATCTTTTTCTGAAGAGCGGCGTACGCGCGCTCGATACCAAGTGCAACATCGAGACTCCGCCGGGAATGCACGGCGCGCGTCGCGGTCGTCTGTCCGAATACGGCTTGCAGCTTCGTGAGAAGCAGAAAGTTCGTCGTATTTACGGTGTGCTTGAGAAGCAGTTCCGTAGCTACTACAAAGAGGCTGCCCGTCGGAAGGGTGCAACCGGTGAAAACCTGCTGCAACTTCTGGAAGGTCGTCTGGATAACGTTGTATATCGCATGGGCTTTGGTTCTACCCGTGCAGAAGCTCGTCAGCTCGTTTCTCACAAGGCGATCCTGGTGAATGATAAGCCGGTTAACGTTCCGTCTTATCAGGTCAAGCCGGGTGACGTTGTGAGCCTGCGTGAAAAAGCCAAAAACCAGCTGCGCGTTAAAGGTGCCCTGGATCTGGCTGGTAGCCGCGCACCGGTGAGCTGGGTTGAGGTTGACGCCAACAAGATGTCCGGCGTTTACAAGTCAGTACCTGAGCGTACTGAGTTGTCTTCCGACATCAACGAGAACCTCATCGTCGAGCTTTACTCTAAGTAAAGTCCAGTTAGCAACGATAGGCGTCTATGCAGCGTTCAGTACATGAGTTATTGACACCTCGTACCATTGATGTGAAAGAATCTGGCGCTACGCGTGCCAAGGTGACTCTGGAGCCGCTTGAGCGCGGCTTCGGACATACCCTGGGTAGTGCGCTCCGTCGTATTCTTCTGTCTTCGATGCCAGGCTGCGCCGTGACTGAAGCACAGATCGACGGTGTCCTGCACGAATACAGTGCCATTGAAGGTGTCCAGGAAGATGTCATCGAGATTCTTCTGAATCTCAAGGGCGTCGCCGTGAAGATGAACAGCCGTGACGATGCTGAGCTCACCCTCAGCAAGAAAGGTCCGGGAGTGGTGACTGCCGGCGATATCAAGCTGGACCACGATGTGGAAATCGCCAACCCGGAGCACGTGATCTGTCACCTGAGCGAAAACGGCGAAGTGAACATGCGCTTGCGTGTTGCGCGTGGTCGTGGCTATGAGCCGGCTGATCAGCGTGGTCTGGACGAGGACGAAACTCGTGCCATCGGGCGCTTGCAGCTAGATGCTACGTTCAGCCCTGTTCGTCGGGTGGCTTATGCCGTCGAGAGCGCTCGGGTTGAGCAGCGTACAGACCTGGACAAGCTGGTTATTGACCTGGAGACCAACGGTACGATCGATCCGGAAGAAGCAATTCGCCGGGCCGCGACTATCCTCCAGCAGCAACTGGCCGTGTTCGTTGATTTCGATCATGAAAAAGAGCCTGAGCGCGTTGAAGAAGAGGAAGAAATTGATCCGATTCTGCTGCGCCCGGTTGATGATCTGGAATTGACTGTGCGTTCGGCTAACTGCTTGAAGGCTGAAAACATTTACTATATCGGCGATCTGATCCAGCGCACCGAAGTGGAGCTGCTGAAGACGCCTAACCTAGGCAAAAAGTCGCTGACCGAGATCAAGGACGTACTAGCGTCCCGTGGTTTGTCTCTGGGTATGCGTCTTGATAACTGGCCACCGGCAAGCCTTCGTGGTGATGACCGGGTTCTGGGCGGTTGATCGCCGATTAGTTTCAGGTAAGGAATCAGAGCAATGCGTCATCGTAAGAGTGGTCGTAAGTTCAACAGGACCAGTGCGCATCGCAAGGCCATGTTCCGTAACATGACTGCGTCACTGGTTGAGCACGAGCTGATCAAAACGACGCTCCCGAAAGCTAAAGAGCTCCGTCGGGTAGCTGAGCCGTTGATCACGCTCGCAAAGAATGATTCGGTAGCAAATCGTCGTCTGGCGTTCGCGCGCCTGCGTAGCGATGCTGCGGTAGCCAAGCTGTTTGATGAGCTGGGCCCCCGTTATAGCGAGCGTCCGGGTGGTTACCTTCGTATTCTGAAGTGCGGTTTCCGTGCTGGCGACAATGCTCCTATGGCATTCGTCGAGCTGGTCGGCCGTCCTCTGGACATCGAAGCTGAAGAAGTGGACGAAGGCGAAGAGTAAAATCTTCGTTTAGTCCTGAAGAAACCGGGGTCCGAGAGGTTCCCGGTTTTTTTGTGCCCGGGTTTTGGCTTCGGTTTCTAGCCTGCCGCGTTGGCGGGCTGGTCAGGGGGTGTCGGTAAAGTTTCTTTGGAAAAACAACTCGCTTCGCTCAGACATCTTTTTCCGGTAGAAACTTTACCGACACCCCCTGACCGTCCGGTCTTCCGGGGAATGCCTTTTTTTAAGAAAAGTATTATTTTTTAGTGTTCTTTCGTGGTTTTCGTGGCAAAACGTCCTTGTCTTAGTCTTTAATCTTTCCGTGTCCTTCAGTGGATTCCGTGGCAAAAAATCATGTCAGCATCGGCTTCAAATAACGCCCGGTATGCGACGCCGGATTGTCCGCCACCTCCTCCGGGGTGCCCTCGGCAATAATCTGCCCGCCACCAGAACCACCCTCCGGCCCCAGATCCACAATCCAGTCGGCAGTTTTGATCACGTCCAGGTTGTGCTCGATCACCACAATCGTATTGCCATGGTCCCGCAGGCGCTCCAGGACGTTCAGAAGTTGCTGGATGTCGTAGAAGTGTAGGCCGGTGGTGGGCTCGTCGAGGATGTACAGGGTTTTGCCGGTATCGCGCTTGGACAGCTCCTTGGCCAGTTTCACCCGCTGGGCTTCACCGCCAGAGAGGGTGACGGCGCTCTGGCCGAGGCGGATGTAGGACAAGCCTACGTCGATCAGGGTTTGTAGCTTTCGGGCGATGAAGGGCACGGCGTCGAAGAATTCCCGGCCTTCCTCAACGGTCATTTCCAGCACTTCGTTGATGTTCTTGCCTTTGTAGCGGACTTCCAGGGTTTCGCGGTTGTAGCGTTTGCCTTTGCAGATGTCGCAGGGTACGTACACATCGGGCAGGAAGTGCATTTCTACTTTGATCACGCCGTCGCCCTGGCAGGCTTCGCAGCGGCCGCCTTTGACGTTGAAGGAGAACCGGCCGGGTTTATAGCCCCGGGACCGGGCTTCCTGTGTGCCGGAGAAGAGTTCGCGGATGGGGGTGAACAGGCCGGTGTAAGTGGCCGGGTTAGATCTTGGGGTCCGGCCGATGGGGCTCTGGTCTATGTCGATGACTTTGTCCAGGTGATCCAGGCCCTTGAGGCTCTTATAGGGGGCGTGGGTCAGGCTGGTGGCTTTGTTGAGTTTGGCGGCAGCGACCGGGTACAGGGTGCTGTTGATCAGGGTAGATTTACCGGAGCCGGAGACGCCGGTGATGCAGGTCATCACGCCCAGGGGTAGGGTGAGGGTAACGTTCTGCAGGTTGTTGCCGGTTGCGCCGGTCAGTACCAGTTGTTTGCCGTTGCCCTTGTTGCGGAGTTTGGGTACGGCAATTTCCTTGGCGCCGCTGAGGTATTGTCCTGTCATCGACGCCGGATTGGCGATGATTTCTTCCGGAGTGCCGCGGGCGACGATTTCGCCACCGTGTACCCCTGCGCCCGGGCCGATGTCGATTACGTAATCGGCGGCGCGGATGGCGTCTTCGTCGTGTTCTACCACAATCACGGTGTTGCCCAGGTCCCTCAGGTGAGTGAGGGTGGCCAGCAGGCGGTCATTGTCGCGCTGGTGCAGCCCGATAGACGGCTCGTCGAGTATGTACATGACGCCCACCAGGCCGGCCCCGATCTGGCTGGCTAAGCGGATGCGCTGCGCTTCGCCCCCGGAGAGGGTGTCTGCGCTGCGCTCCAGCGTCAGGTATTCCAGGCCTACGTTCACCAGGAACTGCAGGCGCTCCCGGACTTCTTTCAGGATTTTCTCGGCTATTTCGCCTTTGCGACCAGGCAGTACGAGTTCGCTGAAATACCGGTGGGCATCGCCTACCGGAAGGCGGGTCAGTTCTGGCAGGTTGCGTTCTTCAATAAAAACATGGCGGGCGCCCCGGCGCAGTCGGGAACCGCCACAGTCCTTGCACGGTTGGGTGCTGAGATTGCGGGCCAGTTCCTCACGCATGCTCTGGGAGTCGGTTTCACGGTAACGGCGTTCCAGGTTGGGCAGAATGCCTTCAAACGGGTGGGCCTTTTCCATGATCTGGCCGCGGGAGTTCACGTACCTGAAGGTGATGTCTTCATCGCCGGAACCATTCAGCAGTGCCTGCTGGAAATTCTCAGGCAGACCTTCCCAAGGGGTTTCCAGGTCGATGCCGTAGTGCTCGGCGACACTGGTGAGCATCTGGAAGTAATACACTGCTCGGCGGTCCCAGCCTTTGATGGCCCCGGAAGCCAAGGTGGCTTCCGGGCTCTGGATCACTTTTTCAGCATCGAAAAACTGACGCACGCCCAAGCCGTCACAGGTGGGGCAGGCGCCGGCCGGGTTGTTGAACGAGAACAGTTTGGGCTCGAGTTCGCTCAGGGCATAACCGCATTGGGTGCAGGCATAGCGTGCGGAGAACGTGTGTTCTTCGCCTTCACCGGTCATGGGGGCAACCAGGGCGATACCGTCGGCCAGCTCCAGTGCGGTTTCGAAGCTTTCGGCCAGGCGTTGCTCCAGGCCTTCTTTCACCTTGAAGCGGTCCACCACCACATCAATCTGGTGTTTTTTCTTTTTGTCGAGGGCGGGGATGTCATCAATGTCGTATACAGCCCCATCAACCCGTAACCGGATAAAACCCTGGCTGCGCATGGTGTCGATCAGCTGCAGGTGCTCGCCTTTGCGGTCCCGGATAATTGGCGCCAGGATCATCAGTTTGCTGCCTTCCGGCATGGCCATTACCAGGTCGACCATCTGGCTTACCGTCTGGGCTTCCAGTGGCTGGCCGTGGTCCGGGCAGCGCGGCTCGCCGGCGCGGGCGAACAGCAGGC
>CAYUNQ010000123.1:0-7359 GCA_964446185.1 uncultured Marinobacter sp.
TAAGGAGCTGGTCGCTGGCTCCTGACCAAAACAACAGGAGCATGCATGCTGGAAATAACCCGGAAGCTGATTGATTTGCTGGATTTGTCGCCCATCGGAGATGATCATTTTCAGGGTGACAGTGAGGATCTCGGCTTTCCCCATGTGTTTGGCGGCCAGGTACTTGGCCAGGCGTTGATGGCGGCCAGCCGCACCGTTGAAGGCCGGTTGTGCCATTCATTGCACGCCTACTTCCTGCGCCCCGGCAACCACAGCATGCCGATTGATTATGAGGTTCAGCGGGTTCGCGATGGCGGCACATTTTCGGTGCGCCGGGTCATTGCCCGCCAGGACGGCAAGGAAATCCTGACCGGTTCCATGTCATTCCAGGTGGCCGAGGAAGGGCTCAGCCACCAGTTCCCGATGCCGGAAGCGCCAGCACCGGAAACCCTGAAATCCGAACAGGAACTGGGCCAGTTGCTGGTGGACCAGGTGCCGGAGAAGCTTCGGGACGTGCTCACCCGGGACCGGCCCATCGAGATCCGCCCGGTGAACCCCGGCAACCCGCTCAAACCGGAGAAACAGCCGCCTTACCGCCAGAACTGGTTCCGGGCCCTGGGGCCACTGCCGGATGATCCGGTCTTGCACCGCTGCCTGCTGACCTACGCGTCGGATTTCTCGTTCCTCGGCACCTCCATGGCACCCCACGGTCGCAGCTTCATGAACCGGAACATGCAGGTAGCCAGCCTGGACCATGCTATCTGGTTCCACCGGGACTTCCGGATGGACGAATGGCTGCTGTACGACAAGGACAGCCCCAGTGCCTACGGCGGTCGTGGTTTCAATCGGGGTAATTTCTTCACCCGGGATGGCGTACTGGTGGCTTCGACCACTCAGGAAGCGTTGATCCGGGAACGGCAGGGCTGATCTGCCAGCCAGTCGATAATGCGATCAAAAGGTTGCGGCCGGGCCAGGACATAACCCTGAACCAGGTCGCAGCCCATGCTCTCCAGCAGCTTCAGGGTTTTTTCACTCTCCACCCCCTCCGCCACCACGGTGTAGCCCAGGTTTTGGCACATCTCGATGGTGGTGCGCACGATCACCTGATCCTGCTCCCGCTCGGCCAACTCGGTGATCAGTGACCGGTCAATCTTGATCTCGGTGGCGGGCAACTGCTTGATGTAAGACAGCGAAGAATAGCCGGAGCCGAAGTCATCAATGGACAACGGAATGCCGGCAGCGTTGATGGCGTTCAGGGCTTTCAGGGAGTTGGCCGGGTCTTGCATCATGGAGGTTTCAGTCACCTCGAAGGCCAGGTCTCCGGCCGGGCACTGGTAACTCTGCATCAGCCGCTGCACAAATACCGGGAAATCCGGCTCCCTCAGGTTGTTGGGCGAGATGTTGACGGCAATGCGGGGTGGGGCGCCCTGTTGCACCAATCGCTCCCGGATGTCCAGGGCTTCGCGCAATACCCAGCGGGTCAGTGGTTTGATCAGGCCAGTCTGTTCTGCCAGTTCAATGATTTCAAAGGGTGCCACCTGCGGCTCCCGGTCGGGCCAGCGGATCAAGGCCTCGAACCCCGCAATGTCACCGGTTTTCAGGCACAGTTTGGGCTGCAGGTACAGTGCTAGCTGGTTGAGTTCGAGGGCCTGTCGGAGCTCGGATACCAGGGTCAGCCGCTCGGCGCTGTAGGAATCTCTGGACGGCTTGTAATAGGCGATCCCCCGTTCCCTGGCCCGCTCCGAACCTTCAGCAATGACAGCGCGCCGGATCAGGGTGTTTACGTCGGTGCCGTGGTCGGGGTAAATCGCGACCCCGAGTTGGGGGGTCAGCGGCACCTGCATGCCAAGAAAGTCAATCGGCTGGCGAATGTTCTCGATGTTCCTGAGGATATGCCGGGGCACGGATTCTGCGTGGTCGGCGTTGCTGACCAGAGCAAAGGTCTGCGGATCCAGGCTGGCCAGGTAGAAGTCCCGCCCTTCGGTCTGCTCAATGGCAATGATGCCTGGCACCTTGCGGGTAACATCGTTGAAGTGCCGTGAGGCGAGTTCCAGAATGAGGTCGGTGTTGCGGTGCCCCAGAGTCTTGGTGACCGCGTACAGGTTGTTCAGGTGGACGACTGCAATACCGAGGCGTTGCCGGGGGTTGCGGCGGATCAGTTCGCTCACAAACAGCTCGAAACTGCTGCGATTGGGCAGGCCGGTGAGCGGATTGTGCAGGGCCTGGTCCATCAGCCGGAGTTCGGCAGTGCGGCGGGCCTCCAGGGCGTGCAGTTCTGCTTCCCGCGAGTGCAAGCGGTCCTGCCGCTCCCGATAGATGCGGATGGCCAGGGCCAGGCTGAGCAGCATGGCTTCCAGGGCCGAGCCCAGTTCCATGCCGTAGGAGGTAATAAAGTTGTTGGGAATCCAGCCGTATTTGTTGGCGGCCGTGATGGCGCTACCGAGGGTCAGTGCCGCCCAGGCCAGGGTGTAGTACATGGCCTGGGGGTTGCCCCTGAGCCACTGCAGGGGGCCGATAAAGGTCAGCAGCAGCGAGCTTGGAATCACCAGGGCAACGCTCAGGCGCATACCGGTGTTGTAATCGATGAACAGGTTGGCCGCCGCCATGGCCAGGTTCAGGGCCAGCACTGCCAGTACCAGGCGATCCATTTTCGGGCTGACCTGTTTAAGCCGTAAAAACGCCCTGGAGAACATCAGGGTGCAACTCATGGCCAGGGGCACAATCATCGCCATCGCCCGGTTCTGAATGGTCGGACTTTCCGGCCACAGTAGCTGGTAGGTAATACCGTTCAGTCCGCCCACCAGCAACAGGTAACCGAGGGTGGAGAGCACATAGAACAGGTAAACGGCTTCTTTCAGGGCGATAAAGACAAACAGGTTGAAGCAGATAACGGCAATCAGAATGCCGTAATAAACGGCGTGGAGCTGGCTTTCAACGGAGGCCTTTTCGAAATAGCTTCTGTTGTTCCAGAGCCGCAGTGGTGCCTGCATGGCACCTTCTGTCTGTATCCGCAGTAACACCTGGTAATTGCCGCCAGGCGCCAGTTGCAGGGGGAACAGGAAATGGGGGTGTTGTACCGGCCGCTCGGAAAAGGGCATACGGTCGCCGGTTATTACTTCCCGCAGTAACCGGTTGTCTTTAAACAGATAGAAGCCGATAGCGTCGAGCTGCGGGTAGCTGATTTCCAGCAGGTTGCTGTTGCTTGCGTCGGTAACCGGGAACCGGAGCCAGACCTGGTCCCGGATATAGCCAAAGTTGGGGGTCTGGTCCGGCAGCCTCTGCCATTGATCCGAGGCCATGACTTCGCTGGCGGTGACGCTGGCATCCGGGGGCAGGCGCAGATACTCCATTTCCGGAATATAGGACGCAGGTGCCGCATGGAGGTGAAGCGACAAAGTCAGCAAAGCTGTCAACGCTGCCAGAAGCCGGGCCAGTTTCATCAGGATCTGTTGTTACCGTTATTATCGTTCTGAGTCGAGTATGGCCTGTCGCTGCAGGTGGCTCAAGGGCAGCCGGACAGAGTTTTGGCAACTTGTGTAAATAAAGGTCAGATTCCGTTAACCCACTCTTTTACCCAGGGCAGGGCTTCGGCTTCCGGCTCCATGGTTTCCAGCGCGTCTACGCGCAGGGTTTCCCCCACCTTGCGGGCCGAGGTTTCGTAAAGGGCTTCTTCCATCAGGTCGCCGGCGCCGCAGAAGGTGTCACCGTAGGAGCTGTCGCCCAGCACGATAATGCCGAAAGGGCGACCGGGCTGCTGTGGCAGTTGTTCCCGCAGCGCCAGGTAAAAAGCCAGAAGGTTGTCAGGAAGTTCACCCTGACCGGTGGTGGAAGTGCAAACCAGCAGGGCGTCATCGTTGCCGGTGATATCGTCCAGGGAGGGGGCTTCCAGCACAGTCACCTGATGCCCCTGGGCTTCCAGTTCTTCTTTAATCTTGCGGGCGGTCAGCAGGGCGCCGCCATAAACACTGCCGGTTAGTATGCGAATTGCTGCCATAGTACTGCCTGTTGGTTCTGAGTGTATCCGGATGGTCGGTGGCGATGGTAACGGTGCCGATGACAGGGCTCAAGCCGGGTTTTCCGCCGCGGGCTGGCTGTCCTGGCTGCGCACTCTGGGGGCAATCCGGTTACGACCTCCTTCTTTGGCGCTGTACAGGTTGATATCAGCCAGTTTCAGCAGCTCGTTAACCGACCCGGCCTTGGAGATGGAGCAGACCCCGGCGCTGATGGTCACCGGCAGAACCATGCCCTGATGCCGGAACTCTGCAGCAGCAACTTCCGCGCGCAGGCGCTCAGCCAGGGTGAGAGCCTGCAGCAGTGTGGTGTCGGGCAGCAAGATCAGGAATTCCTCTCCGCCCCAGCGGGCAGCGACATCGGTTTGCCGGATCACCGTGCGTACCAGTTCGGCAAAGTGCTGCAGGGCGGCATCGCCGGCATCGTGGCCGAAGTCGTCGTTTACCCGTTTGAACAGGTCCAGGTCGATCAGCACCACAGAGAAGTGGTGCCCACTGCGCTGGTAGCGGGAGAATTCAGCAGCAAGTCGGCTGTGCATGTCCCGGCGGTTGGCCAGGCCGGTGAGTTCGTCGGTGCGGGCCGCCAGTTCGTGGCTTTCTGCCAGTCTCACCAGTTTGTTGCGTGCCTGCAGCCGGCCGGCTTCCAGTACGAAGCAGAAAATGGATTCGAAGGTGAGCGTCGCGAAGAAACGTATCTTGAAGTCGGTGGAGTATTCGCCCGCTACGCCGGGCAGGTCCGGGAACTGGAACACGATGATCGCCAGCAGGTAGCAGAACAGCAGGATAGCGGTACCGGCTTTCAGGCTGGTGAGAAAAAACAGCAGTGGCGGGAACACGTAGAACCATAGAGGGCCGGTGTTGCCTTCGCCGCCAGAGGCGATCAGGTAGGCAAATAACAGCGCCACGGTAATCAGCAGGCCGGTTTTCTGCACCAGCCGGTTGCCGGTCCAGGCATACCAGAGCATGTTGGCCAGTACCGGAACGGTGAACAGCCAGAGTACAATAGCGTGGGTGTGGTGGTCGGCAAACCAGGCTTTGGCACCGATGCCGGTCAGAAACAGCAGGGCCATGGCCGATAACCCGTTCAACAGCCGGGAAATCTGCCGCTCTTCATGCTCGGTGGATATAATCTGGTTAGGTCCGTAACTGGCCGTCATCTTGTGTTGTTCTTTTTGACATGTTTTTGCCAAGTATGCGCCAAAAAAACACGATTTTGCAGTAGTGGCTGTCCGGTTTGTGATCTTTGGCGCTCATGACAGTCTGGTTTCAATTTCATGATAAAAATTTTATAGTTTGCGCGCGGCAAAATTGCCCGAATACATTCCGTTCACAAGAGATTCTTTCTTTTATGGCCCGCTCCAGCAGCTTTCTGGATACCCTACTTAGCAGCCCCGCCACGGAACGGTACAGGGTCGGTTTCAGCGTTCTGTTTTTACTCGGTGTCTGGCTGGTTGTCGGCTCGTTCAGTCAGGGGTTACCGAACAGTATGTTGTTGATGGCCGCAGCGGTCATTGGTGGCTACATGGCCATCAATATCGGCGCCAACGATGTTGCCAATAATGTCGGGCCTGCGGTGGGCTCCGGTGCCCTGTCGCTGGGCGCTGCCGTGTTGCTGGCGGCCGTGTTCGAAGCGGCCGGCGCGCTGATCGCCGGGGGCGATGTGGTGTCGACCATCAAGGGCGGCATTATTGATCCCACCAACCTTGATGACCCACGGGCGTTCGTGTGGTTGATGACTGCAGCCCTGCTGGCCGGGGCCCTGTGGCTGAATCTGGCCACCTGGATGGGCGCGCCGGTGTCCACCACCCATTCGATTGTAGGCGGGGTACTGGGTGCCGGTATTGCCGCCGGTGGTTGGGCCATTGCCGACTGGAGTGTGATGGGCAAGATTGCTGCCAGCTGGGTGATTTCCCCGGTACTGGGCGGCGCCCTGGCTGCGCTGTTCCTGTTTGCCATCAAGAAAGCCGTACTGTACCGGCAGAACCTGGTGTCTTCGGCCCGTACCTTTGTGCCCATTCTGGTGTCGATCATGGCCTGGGCATTTACCACCTATCTGATGCTTAAAGGCGTCAAGCAGCTGGTTAAGGTGAGCTTCTTGTCAGCGTCGCTGCTGGGTCTGGTGGTGGCGGTGGTGGTGTGGTTTATCATGCGTAACCTGGTCAGTCGGCGGGCCTCTACCATGGAAAACAGTGCCAAGGGGGTCAATACCCTGTTTACCTGGCCGCTGATCTTTGCTGCTGCCCTGCTCAGCTTTGCCCACGGTGCAAACGACGTGGCCAACGCTGTCGGGCCGCTGGCGGCTATTAATGATGCCATCCGCGCCGGTGGTGGCGTGGTTACCTCGGCCAGTATTCCGCTGTGGGTGATGATGGTGGGTGCCCTGGGCCTGGCGGTGGGGCTGATGCTGTTCGGTCCCCGTCTGATCAAGACCGTTGGCAGCGAGATTACCGAGCTGGACAAGACCCGGGCCTTCTGTATCGCGCTGTCTGCGGCGCTCACCGTTATCCTTGCCTCTCAGCTGGGGTTGCCGGTCAGCTCCACCCACATTGCCATTGGTGGTGTGTTTGGTGTTGGCTTCTTGCGGGAGTATCTCAAGTCTAACTACGCTACCCAGCTGCACAAGATCATGGAACATCACGATCCGGCCGACCAGGAGCGCCTGAAGCCCTTCCTCGATGATTTCCGTAATGCCTCGGTTGAGGAAATGGAGAACTTGCTCAAGCAGGCCAAGAAGAAAAAGACACCGGTGATGCTGACGAAGTCTGAGCGCAAGCGCCTGAAGAAGATCTATAAGGAAGAGATGGTTAAGCGTTCCCACCTGGTGCGGATTGCTGCGGCCTGGATCATTACCGTGCCGGCGTCGGCCCTGATGGCGGCATTCCTGTTCTTCGCCCTGCGGGGTTTGATGGTTTAATGCCGGGCGGGGCTGGTTAGCGCCCCGCAGTTTGGCCATACTATGAGCATCAGGCCCTGACCGGGCTAGTTTGCTTCAACGCCATTTTCCGGAGAATCAGGAATGAGTTCATCTTCCGAGAGCCGTCAGGCCAGAATGATTGACGAGCTGCGTGTGTTTATCAAGAAAGTCATGAGTGAGCCGACCATTGCGGTTAAATCCATGGATATTGCCCGCAAGTACAAGGGGCAGCCCAATTCCGATGAGTTGATTGCTCGCGAGATCAGTGCCAATACCACCATCCGGATTCCGGAGAACTGGAGTGAGGCAGACAAGATGTTTCTGGAGATCCTGCACGAGGTGCTGGATGACGAAGAGGCGCTTTACTGAGCAATCTCCGGTATTGAATGACGAACTCTGAGCAAGGGGATGGGGGAGCTTCTCCCAAAACCTTGCGGAGCCATGGATGGCGGAGCA
>CAYUNQ010000124.1:0-7307 GCA_964446185.1 uncultured Marinobacter sp.
CAGAATGGTGTAAGCCTTGCCTGGAAGAAATTCCCGAGCTGAACGAGCTGGACAAGGCGCCGGACATCTCCGTGCTGGGTGTGAATTTTGATGGCGTTACCGGCCAGGCCCTGGAGCAGCTGGGTGCAGAAATGGGCATCGAATTTCTGATGCTGGGCCAGGACCCGGGCCCGGAATTCGGCTGGAAAATGCCCGTGGGCTTGCCCGCCACGTTTATCGTAGACCCCTCCGGGAACCTGGTTGAAACCCGGTTCGGCCCCCAAACCGAAGAAGACATCCGCACATTGATTGGCAACTGACCATGGCAAACACTTTTGTACACCTGCGCGTACACTCCGAATACTCCATGGTGGATGGCCTGGTGCGGGTCAAACCGCTGATCAGCCGCGTGGCGGAGCTGGGTATGCCCGCGGTCGGCCTTACCGAACAATCCAACATGTGTTCGCTGGTGCGCTTCTACAAAGCCGCCATGGGTGCCGGCGTCAAGCCGATCATTGGTGCGGATCTGTGGCTGGAAAGCCCGGACGAACCGGAAGCCCCGTTCCGCCTGACCCTGCTGGCCCGTAACAACGATGGTTACCTGAACCTCACCGAGATCGTCTCTCTCGGCTACACCGAAGGCCAGCGCTATGGCAAGCCGATCATCCGTAAGGCGTGGCTGGAAGCCCGGCCGGCGGGGCTGATTGCGTTGTCCGGTGGCAAGATGGGCGATGTCGGTAAGGCTTTGCTGGCGGGCAAGCCGGAACTGGCCCGGGAGCGGGCCGAATACTGGATGAGCCTGTATCCGGCCAGCTACTACCTGGAACTGCAGCGTACCGGCCGGGCCGGAGAGGAAGATTGCCTGCACATGAGTGTGGAGCTGGCGGCTGAGCTGGGCCTGCCAGTGGTGGCCACCAACGATGTGCACTTTCTGCAGGCCGAAGACTTCGAGGCCCACGAGGCACGAGTGTGTATTGGTGAAAGCCGAACTCTGGACGATCCGAGGCGGGATCGCCGCTTCAGTGACCAGCAATACCTGCGCAGTGCCGAGGAAATGATCGAGCTGTTCTCGGACATTCCCGAAGCGGTCGAGAACACCGTGGAAATCGCCAGGCGCTGTTCGGTGAAAGTGCGCATGGGCGAGTACTTCCTGCCCAACTATCCGATCCCTGATGGCATGACCATGGATGACTACTTCCGCAAGGTGTCGGAAGAAGGTCTGGAAATGCGCCTCGCGAAAACCCTGAGCAAGGATGACCCGGAATACGACCAGAAGCGGGAAGAATACGCCAAGCGCCTGAAGTTCGAGCTGGACATTATCATCCAGATGGGCTTCCCGGGTTACTTCCTGATCGTTATGGACTTTATCAAGTGGGCCAAGAACAACGGCGTGCCGGTGGGCCCGGGCCGGGGGTCCGGTGCTGGCTCCCTGGTGGCCTACGTGCTGCTGATTACAGATCTGGACCCGCTGGAATACGACCTGCTGTTTGAGCGGTTCCTGAACCCGGAACGGGTATCCATGCCCGACTTCGACGTCGACTTCTGCATGGAAGGCCGCGACCGGGTGATTGAATACACCGCCCAGAAATACGGCCGGGAAGCGGTTTCCCAGATCATCACCTTCGGTACCATGGCGGCCAAGGCGGTGGTGCGGGACGTCGCCCGGGTACAGGGTAAATCCTACGGCCTGGCCGACAAGCTGTCGAAGCTTATTCCCTTTGAAGTGGGTATGACCCTCAACAAGGCCATCGAACAGGAGCCCCAGCTTAAAGAGTTCCTGGAACAGGATGAAGAAGCCCAGGAAATCTGGGAAATGGCCCTGAAGCTGGAAGGGGTGTGCCGTAACGCCGGCAAGCACGCCGGTGGCGTGGTGATCGCACCCACCAAGATTACCGACTTTTCGCCACTGTATTGCGACGACGACGGCGGAAGCCTGGTGACCCAGTTCGACAAGGGTGATGTGGAAGATGCCGGGCTGGTGAAGTTCGACTTCCTGGGGCTGCGGACCCTGACGATCATCAAATGGGCCCTGGGCATGATCAACCCGCGCCGGCAAGAGCGCGGGCTTTCTGATCTGGACATCAGCACCATTCCGCTGGATGACAAGCCGTCGTTCGATCTGCTGAAAAAAGCCGAGACTACCGCGGTATTCCAGCTGGAATCCCGGGGCATGAAGGACCTGATCCGGCGCCTGCAACCGGACTCCCTGGAAGACATGATCGCCCTGGTGGCCCTGTTCCGTCCGGGGCCGCTGCAGTCGGGCATGGTAGACGACTTTATCGACCGTAAGCACGGTCGCCAGCCGTTGTCTTACCCGCACCCGGATTATCAGTATCAGGGCCTGAAGCCGGTATTGGAGCCCACCTACGGGGTTATCCTGTATCAGGAGCAGGTCATGCAGATTGCCCAGGTGATGGCGGGCTATACGCTGGGCGGGGCGGACATGCTGCGCCGGGCCATGGGTAAGAAAAAACCCGAGGAAATGGCCAAGCAAAAAGCCATTTTCCTGGAGGGTTGTGAGAACAACGGCATCGACAAAAACCTGGCCGAAAACATCTTCGACCTGGTGGAAAAGTTCGCCGGCTACGGCTTCAACAAATCCCACTCCGCCGCCTATGCACTGGTGTCTTACCAGACTCTGTGGCTGAAAACCCATTACCCGGCCGAGTTCATGGCTGCGGTGCTCACCGCCGATATGCAGAACACCGACAAGGTGGTGACGCTGGTGGAAGAGTGCCGGAACATGAAGCTGGACCTGCTGGTGCCGGATGTCAGCCGTTCCGAGTACACCTTCACCGTGAACGATGAGGGGCAGATTGTTTACGGCCTGGGCGCGATCAAGGGTCTGGGTGAAGGCCCGATCGAGAGCATTGTGGCGGCGGCCAAAGACGGCCCGTTCCAGGACATCTTCGATTTCTGCCGGCGCATTGACCTGAAAAAGGTCAACAAACGGGCCCTGGAAGCGCTGATTCGCTCCGGTGCCATGGACAAGCTCGGCGCGGGCCGGGCGCAGCTTATGGCCAGTATAGAAAAGGCCATTCAGCAGGCCGACCAGCAGTCCCGTAACGACGCCGCCGGCATGGTCGATATGTTTGGCGACATGCTGGAAAGCAGTGGTGAGGGTGAAGACCCCTATGCCGATGTGGCCAACGTGCGTGAGTGGCCGGAAAAAGAGCGGCTCAAGGGCGAGAAAGATACGCTCGGGATTTACCTGACAGGCCACCCGTTCGATGAATACGAACGCGAAGTGCGTCGCTTTGTCCGTAGCTCCATAGCCGATCTGAAGCCCAACAAGTCACCCCAGCGAGTGGCCGGGCTGGTAGTGGCCCAGCGCACGATGAAAACCCGTACTGGCTCAACCATGTGTTTTATTACCCTGGACGATCGCAGTGCCCGCATTGAAGCTACGCTGTTCTCGGAGGCGTTTTTTGAGAACCGTGAGTTGCTGCAATCCGATCAGGTGATTGTGGTAGAAGGTCAGGTCAGTCACGATGACTACTCCGGGCAGATGAAAATGCGGGTCAGCTCGGTGATGGATGTGGCTACGGCCCGACAGCAGTTCAGCCGGGGTATCCGGCTAGCGCTGCACGCTGACCAGTTGCAGAATGGCCTGCTGGATAAGTTGGACGACACCTTGCGGCCGTTCCGTAACGAAGGCAGCCCGGTGTGGATTGAATATAGCAGCGCTGAAGCCAGCACCCGGATCGAGCTGGGGGCGTCCTGGCGCGTGCAGCCTGACGACAACCTGTTGTTCGAGCTCAAACACCTGGTGGGCGAGAAGTCGGTAGAACTGGTCTATGATTAATACCAAGGTCCGCTTTAGATTAGCGTTTTGCGCTGCTATCTTTGTCCCAAATTCTGGTTATGGCGGGATAACTGCCCGCCTGGCAAGCAAATGATGGAACATCATGAACCCTAATTACCTGGATTTCGAACAACCGATCGCCGATCTCGAAGCTAAGATTGAAGAGCTTCGCATGGTGGGTAACGACACCGACATCAATATCACTGATGAAATCAGCCGTCTGAAAAAGAAAAGCGTCAGCCTGACGGAAACCATCTTTTCAGACCTCAAGCCCTGGGACGTAGCCCGTCTGGCCCGCCATCCGCGCCGCCCCTATACCCAGGACTACATCGACCTGATTTTTGATGATTTCGACGAACTGCACGGCGACCGCCGCTATGCGGACGACTTGTCCATTATTGGCGGCACCGCCCGCCTGGACAACAAACCCGTCATGGTGATTGGTCATCAGAAAGGCCGTGAAATACGCGACAAGGTCAAACGTAACTTCGGCATGCCGCGCCCGGAAGGCTACCGTAAGGCCTTGCGCCTGATGGAAATGGCAGAGCGCTTCAAGATGCCGATCCTGACCTTTATCGATACCCCGGGAGCCTACCCCGGTATCGGCGCCGAAGAGCGTGGTCAGAGCGAAGCCATTGCCTTCAACCTGGCGGTGATGTCCCGCCTGAAAACCCCCATCATTTCCACCGTGATCGGTGAGGGCGGTTCTGGCGGTGCTCTGGCCATTGGTGTGTGCGACCAGCTGAACATGCTGCAGTACTCCACTTACGCGGTTATCTCTCCGGAGGGCTGTGCGTCCATTCTGTGGAAGAGCGCGGAATTTGCCTCCCAGGCCGCGGAAGCCATGGGCGTAACCGCCGAGCGCTTGAAAGAGCTGGGTGTTGCTGACAACGTGATTGCCGAGCCTCTGGGTGGTGCCCACCGCAATCCGGAAAAAATGGCCGAGACCCTGAAAACGACTCTGGGTCAGGGCATTGACGAGCTGAGCCGTTTGCCCCTGGATGAGCTGGTAAGTCGCCGGTACGAGCGCCTGACCAAGTATGAAGGCGGGCGGTAACACCGCCCGGGATACTGACTGGCCCGGGGATTTGCTTGGGCCGGTCAGCCAGCTCCCCGCCTTTTCCCGTCTCTGGGTAGCCTTCAGTGGTGGCCTGGATTCCGCAATGTTGCTGCAGGTTGCAGCGTCCTGCCACCCCTCTGTCACCGCCCTGCACATCAACCATCAGCTCCAGCCCAACCATCAGCAGACCGAGCAATTCTGCCGCCGTACCTGTGAGCGACTGGGCGTTGAATTGGTGGTTCAGCGGGTGAATGTCGAAGTTAAGGACACCGGTGCCGGCGGCCTGGAAGAGGCCGCCAGGGCTGCCCGTTATGACGTATTCCGAAAGCAACTCGGGCGCCACGACCTGCTGCTGATGGCCCACCATGCGGATGACCAGGCAGAGACTGTACTTTTCCGGCTGCTGAGAGGCTCCGGGGTGAATGGTCTGGCTGGCATGCCGCAAAAGCGACCTCTGGGTGCCGGATACCTGTATCGGCCCTGGCTGGCAGTAAGCCGTGAGCGGCTGGAGCAGGTTGCTGGGCAGCGCGGTCTGAAGTGGGTGGAAGACCCCAGTAACATCAGCGAGAACTACGACAGAAACTACCTTCGCCACGCAGTGCTGCCCGGCCTGAAAGAGCGCTGGCCCGGTTTACTGAAACGGGTAGCGCACACGGCCCGGGCCTGCAGCGAAAGCGAGGCGCTCAGCCACCGGCTGGCAGAGCTGCAGTGGCCGGACTGCTCTGATTCCGGGCAGCTCAGAGTGTCTTCGGTCAAGGTTCTGAGCCCCCTGGAACAGCGCAACCTGGTGCGCTGGTGGATTCACCGTCAGGGCTGGCGAGTGCCGGCGCTGTCTGACTGGGATCAGGTGCTGTCGGACCTGATGGGTGCCGGTGAAGATCGCGAGCCGGAAATCCGGGGTGACGGTTTTACACTGCGCAGGTATCGGGGTTACCTGTACCTTGTGCCAAACCTGGCCGTACCGGAACAGCCGGCCAGCCTTGAGCCGGGCCGGAAGCTGCGATGGGGGCCATGGCAACTGGCGCTGATGCCTGCCGGGCCGGCGTCTACACCGGAAAGGGCGCGCGAGCCAATACGGGTATCTACGAGGCGGGGTGGTGAGCGGCTTCGTTTTGCCGGCGCCGAGCATTCCCGGGCGCTGAAAACCTGGTTGCAGGAGCAGGGTGTGCCCCCCTGGGAGAGGTCTTTATTACCGCTGGTTTACAGGGAAAAGCCTGGTGCCAGCGAGCTAATTGCCGTTGGCGATTTGTGGTGTTCTGAACAATACTCGGGAGGCGCCCCTGCCAGTGGCTGGCGGCTGATTGTGGAGAGGGATTGTGATTGAGTACAGGGGGGCTTTCTGGTAGTCTGGCGTCCCATCTTGAGATGAACAATCTCCCTCCTTCACCGAACCAGATAATCAC
This sequence comes from uncultured Marinobacter sp., assembly GCA_964446185.1. Lineage (GTDB taxonomy): Bacteria > Pseudomonadota > Gammaproteobacteria > Pseudomonadales > Oleiphilaceae > Marinobacter. The sequence continues at coordinate 6,248 of CAYUNQ010000124.1, forward strand.
GGAATCTGCATGACGCGTTATATTTTCGTCACCGGCGGTGTCGTGTCCTCATTAGGCAAAGGTATTGCGTCTGCCTCACTGGCAGCCATCCTCGAGGCACGCGGCCTGAAGGTCACTATTCTCAAGCTGGACCCGTACATCAACGTGGACCCGGGCACCATGAGCCCGTTCCAGCACGGTGAGGTTTTTGTCACCGAAGACGGCGCGGAAACCGACCTCGACCTGGGCCACTACGAACGCTTTATTCGTACCCCCATGAGCAAGCGCAATAACTTCACCACCGGCCGGGTGTACGAAGAAGTTATTCGCAAAGAGCGTCGTGGTGATTATCTGGGCGGCACTGTGCAGGTCATCCCGCACATCACCGACGAAATCAAACGTCGTGTGGTGGAAGGCGCTGCCGGATCCGATGTGGCGCTGATTGAAGTGGGCGGCACCGTAGGGGATATCGAATCCCTGCCGTTCCTGGAAGCCTGTCGCCAGCTGAAGGTGGAAGTGGGCTCCCAGCGTGCCATCTTCATGCACCTGACCCTGGTGCCGTACATTGCCACCGCCGGCGAGATCAAAACCAAGCCGACCCAGCATTCCGTGAAAGAAATGCGCTCCATCGGCCTGCAGCCGGACATCCTGCTGTGCCGCTCCGAGCACGAAGTGGATGCCAGCTCCCGTCGCAAGATTGCCCTGTTCACCAACGTGGAAGAGCGGGCGGTTATCCCGATGCAGGATGCCAAGTCCATCTACGCCATTCCGCGCATGCTGCACGAATACGGCCTGGACCAACTGGTTATCGAGCGCTTCGGCCTGGATGCCCGTGAGGCAGACCTGAGCGAGTGGGACGCCGTTGTGGAATCTCTGATGAATCCGCAGCAGGAAGTCACCATCGCCATGGTCGGTAAGTACATGGAGCTGCTGGAAGCTTACAAGTCGCTGATTGAGTCCCTGCTGCACGCTGGCATCAAGACCCGCACCAAGGTCAACATCAACTACATCGACTCCGAAGACATCGAGCGTGACGGCACCTCCGTGCTGGAATCTGCCGACGCCATTCTGGTACCGGGTG
>CAYUNQ010000125.1:0-7245 GCA_964446185.1 uncultured Marinobacter sp.
AGAATCGAAAAGGTGATCGGCAGGTTGGACGGCGTTGACAGCGTTTCCGTCAACTTCGCGACCGAGAAAGCAAGCATCTCCTATCATCCCCAGACGGTCCGCCTGTCCGAGATCAAGCAGGAGCCGGAGTTCATGCTGGAATGGCGCCTGAAGGCCTACCGTCGCTGGCTGGAAATGGACGAGCCGGAATGGGCCCACGTAGACTTCCCGAAGGTCGACTACAACTCCATCTCCTATTACTCCGCGCCCAAGCGCCCGGAAGACATGCCCCAGAGCCTGGACGAAGTCGACCCGGAACTGCTGCGCACCTACGAAAAACTGGGTATTCCCCTGCACGAGCGGGCCAAGCTGGCCGGCGTTGCGGTTGATGCCGTCTTCGATTCGGTGTCAGTAGCCACCACCTTCAAAGAGCCCCTGGAAAAAGCCGGCGTTATCTTCTGCCCCATCTCCGAAGCGGTGCATAAATACCCCGAGCTGGTGAAAAAATATCTGGGCAGCGTCGTCCCGGTCAGCGACAACTACTTTGCCGCCCTGAACTCTGCGGTGTTCTCTGACGGCTCTTTCGTGTACATCCCGAAGGGCGTTCGCTGCCCCATGGAACTGTCTACCTACTTCCGGATTAATGCCGCCAACACCGGCCAGTTCGAACGCACCCTGATCATCGCCGAAGAAGGCAGCTACGTAAGCTACCTGGAAGGCTGCACCGCCCCCATGCGGGACGAAAACCAGCTGCACGCTGCGGTGGTAGAACTGGTCGCCCTGGACGACGCCCAGATCAAATACTCCACGGTACAGAACTGGTACCCGGGCGACGAAAACGGCAAAGGCGGCATCTACAACTTCGTCACCAAGCGCGGCGCCTGCATCGGCAAAAACTCCAAGATTTCCTGGACCCAGGTAGAAACCGGCTCCGCCATCACTTGGAAATACCCGAGCTGTGTGCTGCGTGGTGAGAACAGCGTAGGCGAGTTCTACTCCGTCGCCCTCACCCACAACTACCAGCAGGCCGACACCGGCACCAAGATGATCCACCTGGGTAAAAACACCCGGAGCACCATCATCTCCAAGGGCATCTCCGCCGGCCGCAGCTCCAACGCCTACCGCGGTCTGGTGAAATTCGGCCCGGGTGCGGAAGGTGCGCGTAACTTCACCCAGTGCGACTCGCTGCTGATCGGCGACCGCTGTGGCGCGCACACCTTCCCGTACATCGAAAGCAAGAACAAATCGGCCATCGTGGAACACGAAGCCACCACCTCCAAGGTCAGCGACGAGCAGATGTTCCTGTGCCGTCAGCGTGGTATCGACCCGGAGCAGGCAGTGTCCATGATCGTGAACGGCTTCTGCCGCGAGGTGTTCAAAGAGCTGCCCATGGAGTTTGCGGTGGAAGCCGGCAAGCTTCTGGAAGTCAGTCTTGAGGGTTCTGTGGGCTAATCTTTATGGCCCCGCTGGCCTTGGTGGTGGCCAGCAAGCCGGGCGGTACTTTCCGGGACACGCTGTGAATACGTCCCTGTACGCTCCGCAAAAACATCCATGTTTTTGAGGGTCCCGGAAAGTACCACCCGGCTCGCTGCCGCAGACACTGGGCGGGCACCTGCACGAACGAAGCAGATGAAACAAAGCCGTTATAGTTTGGACGGCCGAGAAACAAGTATCGCGGAAGCCGGCGGGTAGGCCCTTCCGGGATCGTCAAAATCAAGGATGATTTTGTCGAGCGTACAGGGACGTATTCACAGCGTATCCCGGAAGGGCCTACCCGGCGGCTGACTCACCCAAGATCAGGGTTACCGTGCGAGGGTGAGCACAAGAATTCAGACGGTTAAAAGAGAGAAGCGTACAAATGCTGAGCATCAAAAACCTGCACGCCTCCGTTGAGGGCAAAGAAATCCTCAAAGGCATCAACCTGGAGATCAAAGCCGGGGAAGTTCACGCCATCATGGGCCCGAACGGTTCCGGTAAGAGTACCCTGTCACAGGTTCTGGCAGGCAACGACGCATTTGAAGTCACCGAAGGTGAAGTCACCCTCAACGGCGACAACCTGCTGGACCTGGAAACCGAAGAGCGCGCCCGCGAAGGCATCTTCCTGGCATTCCAGTACCCGGTGGAAATCCCCGGCGTAAGCAACCTGCAGTTCCTGCGCACCGCCGTGAACGCCATGCGCAAGCACCGGGGTGAAGAAGAAATGAACGCCGCCGAATTCATGAAACTGGCGAAGGAAGTGTCCAAACAGGTCGACCTGGACCCAGCCTTCCTCAAGCGCGGCGTCAATGAAGGCTTCTCCGGCGGTGAGAAAAAGCGTAACGAAATCATGCAGGCCCTGCTGCTGCAGCCGAAACTGGCTATCCTGGATGAAACCGACTCCGGCCTCGACATCGACGCCCTGCAAGTCGTATCCAACGGCGTGAACGCCCTGCGTGCCGAAGACCGCGCCATCCTGATGGTGACCCACTACCAGCGTCTGCTGAACCACATCGTGCCGGATTACGTGCACGTGCTGGCCGGCGGCAAGATCATTAAATCCGGCGGCCGCGAACTGGCCCTGGAACTGGAAGAAAAAGGTTACGGCTGGTTGGGCATCAAAGACGAACGCACCAGCAACTGATCAGGAGGCCGCGGAATGAAATCTGTACCTATGCTTTCCGGCGCTTTCCTGCAGCCGGCCGGGCAATCCCTGCCGGAACCCTTGCTGGCATTGCGTAACGAACGGGCCGCAGCACTGGCGGACATGCCCATGCCGACCCGAAAAACCGAAAACTGGAAATACTCCAGCAAGTACCTGAAGCTGACCGAAGACATGGCCGCCACCCTGCCGGCTAACGAAAAGGCCAGCAGCCTGGACGTACCCGGTTACCGCATTGTGCTGAACAACGGCGCAATCAACCGCGCCGACAGCCAGTACCCGGACCAGGGCGGCATCACCGTTCAGCACTTCAGCGACCTTGGTGCGGACGACGCCAGCGCCCTGGCCCAGAAGCTGGGCAGCACCCTCGATGCAGAGCAAACCCAGTTCGCCCAGGTTAACAGCGCCCGCTTCGAAGACGGCCTGCTGATTCGCCTTGGTGCCAACGCTGTGCTGGACAAGCCGCTGTTCATCGTCCATGAAACCGCGGCCACCCAGAACGGTTCTGCCTTCCCGCGCATTTTTGTGGAAGCCGGCACCAACAGCCAGATGACGCTGGTGGAAGCCTACGTCTCCGAAGGCGACTCTGCGGCCCTGGTAGACACCGTGACCGAGTTTCAGCTGGCCGATGGCGCCAACATCACCAGCATTCGCCTGACCATGGAAGGCGAAACCGTACAGCACATTGGTGCCACCGGCGTACTGCAACAGCGCAACTCCCGCTTCGAAAGCCACTGCATAGGCTTCGGCGGCCCCCTGCGCCGGCACGACCTGCAGGTTCGCCTGGAAGGCGAAGGCGCGGAAACCAAGCTCAATGGCGTGGTGGTTACCCAGGGTAAACAGCACTACGACAACCACACCTCCATTGACCACGTAGCCGCCCACTGCAACAGCGAAGAGACCTACCGCAACATTGCCGCGGACCAATCCCACGCTATCTTCAACGGCCGGATTCATATCCACCAGGACGCCCAGAAGTCCAATGCGGATATGAACAACAAAAACCTGCTGCTCTCCAACGGTGCCGAAATCGACACCAAACCGGAACTGGAGATCTATGCGGATGACGTCAAGTGTGCCCACGGTGCCACCATCGGCCAGCTCGACGAAACCTCCGTGTTCTACCTGGTTTCCCGCGGCATCGGTCGCCGGCAGGCCAACGTATTGCTGACCATGGCATTCATCAACGAGCTGGTCGAGCAGATTCCGGTAGAAGCCGTGCGCGACGCTGCCCAGGCGCGGCTGAGCGACTTCTTCGATCAAACCTTTCAGGAGGCCTGAGCGGCATGACCGATCTGTCTGTGGCAAACAACACCACCTCGCCGGCGTTTGATGTCGAAAGCATCCGCCGCGACTTCCCGATCCTGGCACAGGAAATCAACGGGAAGCCCCTGGTGTATCTGGACAACGGCGCCTCGGCCCAGAAGCCCGTCGCCGTGCTGGATGCCATGGACCGCTATTATCGGGAAATGCACTCGAACGTACACCGGGGCGCCCATACCCTGGGCGACCGTGCCACGGCCGCCTTTGAAGGTTCCCGGGAAGTGGTACGCCACTTCCTGAACGCCCCCAGCACCAGAGAGATCATCTGGACCCGGGGCACCACCGAGGCGATCAACCTGGTGACGAACGGTCTAGCTCCGCGCCTGAAAGCGGGCGACGAGATTCTGGTCAGCCACATGGAGCACCACGCCAACATCGTGCCCTGGCAGATGGTGGCCGAGCGCACCGGCGCCAGGGTGATTCCTGTACAGGTGACGCCTGAAGGCGAGCTGGACCTGGAATCTTTCAACAGCCTGCTGAACGAGCGCACCCGGGTACTGGCCCTCACCCACGTTTCCAACGTATTGGGAACGGTAAACCCGATTGCGCCGCTGATCGAGCAGGCGAAGAAACAGGGAGTGATCACCCTGATTGATGGCGCCCAGGCGGTGCCCCACTTCAAGCCGGATGTGCAGGCGCTGGGCTGCGATTTCTACGTGTTCTCTTCCCACAAACTGTTTGGCCCCACCGGCATCGGTGTGCTTTACGGCCGTGCAGAACTGCTGGAAGAGATGCCCCCGTACCAGGGCGGCGGCGAAATGATCGAGCGGGTGTCGTTTGAACGTACCACCTGGAACGTGCTGCCCTACAAATTTGAAGCCGGCACCCCGGCCATCGCCGAAGCGGTTGGCCTGGCGGCAGCCATCAACTACCTGGACAGCCTGGACCGCAAGGCTATGGAAGCGGCAGAAAACGCCCTGCTGGCCCGTGCCAACGCACTGGTAGAAACGGTACCCGGCATGGAAATCATCGGCACCGCGAAACAGAAAGTGCCGGTGATGTCGTTCAAGATCGCCGGCCTGCACCCCAGCGACATCGGCACCCTGCTGGACCAGCAAGGCATTGCCATCCGCACCGGCCACCACGGCGCCATGCCGCTGATGGATTTCTACGGAGTACCCGGTACAGCCCGGGCTTCATTTGCGTTCTACAATACACTGGAAGAGGTCGAGAAATTATTCACCGGCCTGCAGAAAATCCAGCGCCTGTTTGCCTGAGGAGGTGGAAACATGACCGCCGAAGTCTTCACCCCGAACACCGTGAACGTGACCATGACCCCGACAGCGGTCAAACACGTTCGCAAACAACTGGACAAGAAACCGGAAGCCAGGGGCATTCGCCTGGCCATCAAGAAAAGTGGCTGCTCCGGCTTCAAATACGAAACCCAGTGGGTAGAAACCCCCGAATCCGACGACCGCATTTTTACCATCGACGGCGTGGATGTGTACGTAAAGCAGGAACACCTGCCCCTGGTGAATGGCATTGAAATCGACTTTGTCACCGAAGGCGTGAACTCCCTGTTCCGCTTCCGCAACCCCAACGCCACGGCGGAATGCGGGTGTGGTGAGAGTTTTACGGTGGCTTGAAGACCAATACTTTTTGCCACTAAATCCACGAAAGAACACGAAATAAAGAGCAAAGAAAAAAGATTAGGGATCTTTGCCAGGGACACTCACGGAATCACACGGACAACAACAAAGCGGTTTTATCTTTTGTCCGTGAGCGTCAGTGAGTGTCCGTGGCCCAAAAGCATTGAATTTTTTCGTGTTCTTTCGTGGATTTCGTGGCAGAAAATAGCTTTGAAAAGGCTGATTAAGCATGCAAGAACGGGAAGTTGTTCTAACCAAGCGCGAAGTGGAAGCCCGGCTGGTGCCTTCCGGTACCGAGATCATGATTCCGTCGGATACTTTCGTGACCATCACCCAGTCCCTCGGTGGTACGTTTACCGTGGCAGTAAACGGCAACCTGGCCCGGATTGAAGGCCACGACGCCGATGCGCTGGGCAAGCAGCCCCTGCAAAGCAGCTTCGAGACCCCGGAAGACGGCACCATCAACGAAAATCAGGTGTGGGAAGCCCTGCGCAACTGCTACGACCCGGAAATTCCGGTGAACGTGGTGGATCTGGGCCTGATCTACGACTGCCAAATCCAGAACGGCACCGAAGACGGCAACCACGTGTACATCAAAATGACCCTCACCGCGGCTGGCTGCGGCATGGGGCCGGTGATCACCAACGATGTACAAACCAAGGTTGAGCACGTGCCCAACGTAGACAAGGTGACCGTAGAACTCACTTTTGATCCGCCCTGGAACAACGACATGCTCACCGACGAAGCCAAGCTCGAACTGGGAATGCTATGACCGCCAGCAAACAACAATTTCTTGAGAACCCTCTGGGCACCTTCGAATTCCTGGATGACTGGGAAGAACGCTACGCCTACATCGTAGACCTGGGCAAACAGCTGCCGGCGTTTCCGGATGAGGCCCGCACCGAAGAGAACTACGTGCACGGCTGCCAGAGCCAGGTGTGGCTGATTCATCATTACGATGAAGACAGTGGCAAATTGTTCCTGCTGATCGACTCCGACGCCATCATCGTGCGCGGCCTGGCCGCCATCATCCTGGTGGCCCTGAACGGCAAGACACCCCGCGACCTGCTCGCCACCGATATCGACGAACTGTTCGAACAACTCGACCTGTTCCGCCACATCTCTCCTACCCGAGGCAACGGCCTGCGTGCCATGGTTGGTAAAATCCGCGATATTGCGGCAGCGGAAGTTGTCTGAGCGTGTCAAATACCTGAAACTCTGGTCCTGTACGGTTTGTTTACATGTACGAACAAACCGTTACCGGTTGCGCGCTGTTTATCCTAAGACACTCATCTAAACTTTGGCTCGCAACCTTTTGTTTATGGATCAAAACAAACTCAGGACTTTCAATGAAAACCAACCGTCTCAGTAAACTTTCCCTGGCCATTGGCCTGTCTGTTGCCTCCACCGCCGCCCTCGCAAGCCCCCAGTCGTTTATGTCTGCCCGATCCTTTGCCATGGGCGGCACTGGTGTGGCTGTTGCGCACCCTTCCGCGGCCCCCGGCGCCAACCCGGCGATGATGGCAGCACAGCAGCACGAGTGGGCTGACGACTTCGGCCTGATGCTGCCGTCCATCAATGCCCGCATGGCGGACGAAGAGGAAGTGGTTGACCAGGTGGATGACATCCAGGACCTGATTGACGGTTTTGAGAACTTCAAGTCCAGCAATCCCACGCAAGCCCAGGACAACGCCCGGGAACTGATTGACCGGCTGG
>CAYUNQ010000126.1:0-7218 GCA_964446185.1 uncultured Marinobacter sp.
CGCGAGCAGTTCCGGGAAGGTCATGGTGTCTCCGGGTTGTTCAAAGATTGATCGGGTGCAGATCGGGCATTATGGAAAAGCGCAAGTGTGCCGAAAATAGGTGGTTGTGCCATTGATCTCGCTCAAAGGTCTTATTGATCGATTTCGGCTAACATGTGTACGCTGATAGGGTTTGCAGATTGGGCCAGCATGAGAAGACAGGAGGAGCCAGCATGGCATCAGAGCCAATGAGGCCTGAAAATTCAAAGCGTTCCCTGAGCATTCGGGTGAGTAAGCTGATCCGGATTCAGTTGGAGCGGGGAAAGGTAGGCGTGGAAGTCGTGGCCGGGCAGTTGAATATGAGCCGGTATACCCTGCACAAGAAGTTGCGCGAAGAAGGGCTGACGTTTGCAGCCTTGTTGGAGCAGGTGCGCCGTGAGCAGGCACTGACTTACATGAAGGATAAAACCAAGCCGCTGGTGGAAATTGCCGAACAGCTTGGTTTCTCTGAACTGAGCGCATTCAGCCGGGCGTTCAAGCGCTGGATGGGCACTCCGCCGGCTGAATACCGCTCACTCAGGCTGTCCTGATCACACCTTCTTGAAGATCAGGGTGGCGTTGGTGCCGCCGAAGCCGAAGCTGTTGCTCATCACCAGGTCCATGTTCTGGTTGTCCAGGCGTTCACGAACGATGGGGTAGCCCTCGGCACCTTCATCCAGGTTTTGGATGTTGGCAGACGGAGCAATAAAGCCTTCCCGCTGCATGATCAGGCTGTAGATCGCCTCATGCACGCCGGCAGCACCCAGGGCGTGGCCGCACAGGGGCTTGGTGGAGCTCAGCGGCGGAATCTTGTCGCCGAAGGTTTCCTTCAGGGCTTTCAGCTCGGTTACGTCGCCAGCCGGGGTGCTGGTGCCGTGGGTGTTGATGTAGCTGATTTCGCCATCGATATTGGCCATTGCCTGCTTCATGCAGCGAATAGCGCCTTCACCGCTCGGGGCAACCATGTCGGCACCGTCAGAGGTGGCACCGAAGCCGACCAGTTCGGCCAGAATCGTCGCGCCACGGGCTTCCGCATGCTCCAGGGCTTCCAGCACCAGCGTGCCGCCGCCACCGGAGATGACGAAGCCGTCCCGGTCGGCGTCATAGGTTCGAGAGGCCTGTTCCGGTGTGTCGTTGTACTTGGTCGACAGTGCACCCATGGCATCGAACATCAGGCTCAGGGTCCAGTGGATGTCTTCGCCACCGCCCGCCAGCATAACGTCCTGACGGCCCAGGGCGATCTGGTCAGCGGCGTGACCGATGCAGTGAGCACTGGTCGCGCAGGCGGAGGTAATGCCGTAGTTGATGCCGGTAATACCGAACGCCGTGGTGATGGATGCGTTGATGGCGCTGCCCATCGTGCGCGGAACCCGGTAAGGGCCTACCCGGCGAATGCCTTTGTCACGGTGAGTGTCGATGGCGTCCAGCAGTTCCACGGTGGAGGCACCACCGGTGCCGAATACGGCGCCGGTGGTGTTGGCGCGCAGTTGCTCGTCGGTCAGGCCGGCCTGTTCGATGGCTTCTTTGGCCGCCAGGTAGCAGTAACCTGCCGCCGGGCTCATAAAGCGCCAGATCTTGCGGTCGATCAGCTCAGAGAGGTTCAGGTCGATCTTGCCTGCAACGTGACTGCGCAGGCCGTTGTCCCGGGCTTCCTCGCTGAAGGCAATGCCTGAGCGGGATTCGCGAAGGGACTGGGCGACTTCTTTCTGGTTGTTGCCAAGGCTGGAGACAATCCCCATACCGGTAATAACTACGCGACGCATCGTTCTAGCTCCTAAAAGTCATCTGTAGAGGTGAACAGGCCAACCCGAAGGTCTTTGGCGGTATAGATTTCCCGCCCGTCCACTTCCATGCGGGCATCCGCAATGGCCATGGTCAGCTTGCGGCGGATGAGCCGCTTGATATCCAGGTAATAGGTTACCTTCTTGTTGTCAGGCAGTACCTGACCAAAGAATTTCACTTCGCCGGCTCCCAGGGCGCGGCCTTTGCCTTCGCCACCGGTCCACGCCAGGAAAAAGCCAACCAGCTGCCACATGGCATCCAGGCCCAGGCAGCCCGGCATTACCGGGTCGCCTTCGAAGTGAACCTTGAAGAACCAGAGGTCCGGGTTGATGTCCAGTTCTGCCACCAGACTGCCCTTGCCGTACAGCCCGTCATCGGCCCCTACGTGGGTGATGCGGTCGACCATCAGCATTTCGTCGATGGGCAGGCGCATGGCGCCAGGGAACAAGTCGCCATGGCCGCAGCGGATCAGGTCTTCTTTGTCAAAGTGATCAGGGTACATGTTGCCAGTATCTCTGTTGCAAAATAATGTACTGATACTTTAGCGCGTGATTCAGAAACGGCTATTGACCTTTAGTGGATGATTGCCGCAAACACTCCGTTTTTTGCCTGAAATCCATCCCCTGGCGTTGATGCTCATCAAGGTGCCCGGGCACAGGCCTTGTTACCGTGTCGGACTATTCAAATCTGTGCGTTTGGCTGTTCGGAAGGAGGTGTTATGTCCGCAGAACACGAGGTGATCAGTGGCTCCCTGGCGTTGCAGGACGGGTGCGTTACAGCCCGGCTGGAGCGGGTAACGGAGCATTCGCCGGAGGTAGTCTGGAATATGCTGACGGATTCGGTGCACCTTGCCAGCTGGCTGGCGCCGGGCACGCTGGAAGCCCATGCCGGTGGCAGGGTTCAGCTGGATTTCGGTAACAGTGGCACGCCCATTGATTGCCGGATATCGGCCTGCGAGCCGCACCGCTTGCTGGCGTATTCCTGGAGTGCCGGGGATGATCCGGAGAGGCCGTTGCGGTGGGAGCTGGTGCCGGAAGGAGACGGTACCCGGCTGTCACTGACCTTGCAGTTGCCGGACGATCACCTGGTACCAATTGCCTGCGCCGGCTGGGATGCCCACCTGGAAATGCTGATGGCAGCGCTGGAGGGGATCAGTATTCATTTTCCTGCAGGCCGCTTCCGTGCAGCCCGCAGTTACTTCGAACAATACCTCAGGGAGAAGCTGGCGGCCTGAGCCGCTCAGCCCTCCCGGCCGTCGGCCCTGGGCCTTGCCAGTATGCCGGCATAGCGCACCAGGAACAGGCCGTAGGCAAGAATCCACAGCAGGGTGCTGGTGCCAATGCCCGGATGCCACGGGATGACGCTGAAGGCAGTAAGTACCCGCACAACTGCTGCCAGCTGAATGGCGACGAACGCCAGCACCATACCTTTCGGAAGTTTCAACGGCCGGCCGGTATGGCCCAGCGATACCCGGGCAATTACACCCAGAATCAGGCAGCCGACGGCACCTGCGCCTGCTGCGTGGCTCCAGGCGTTGGTGGGCCAGCCAGCCACCAGGGAGCCCGCCAGCAGTAACAGCGCCACCGGTACCCAGAGAATAGACAGGTGCAGGATCCACAGCAGTGGCTCGGAGCGCGCCAGCCAGCCTTTCCAGTTATACAGGCGAACCAGCATCAGGGCGGCAGCAACCACGGCAATGACGGCGGTCAGGGTTTGCCAGCCGGTTACCAGGGACGCCATCAGCAGGATCATCGAAAACAGGGCCGCCATATCCAGCCCCGGAATCATTTTCACGGCCTCGGCATTACCGCCACGCTGGCGTAGCCAGCCAGCGGTGAAGGCGGGTGTAATGCGGCCGCCGATAATGCTGATCAGGGCCATGGCCATGATCAGGGCGCCATGGCTGAAAGCCATGTCCAGGCGGGTGACGAAACCGACCTGCATCAGCCAGAGCAGGCCCAGTACCACCAGGATCATCGCCTGTCGTTTCTGGCGGGCATGCCACACACGCCAGCCGGCATCGATCATCACCAGTGGCAGGAAGGCCAGGTTAACGCCTTGTACCAGCCATTCGGGCAGGCTACCACCGAGCGCGAGCAAGAGTCGGCCGGCAAGCCAGACGCCGAAAAGCAGAACCAGCGGGAAACCGTGGGTGCGCTCCGTTTGGGTCCAGACGCAAACAGCGGTCAGCAGAAAACCTGCGATGGCCGCCGTTAAAAAGCCGAACAGCATTTCATGCTGGTGCCAGAACAGGGCCGGCATCGCCAGGGGTAAATGCAGAACGCCCGTTACTTCCAGGACCCAGAGCGGAATGCCTGCAACAGTTAGTACCGTCATGGCCAGGAAGAAAATCCGGAATGGATAGGAAAACAGCTGGCTGATGCTGACGGGGATCTGTTCAGAGGAAGGGGTGGCCTGCATAGTAATCTCCAAAATACATGTATTCTGGGGGTATGTTAAAGGTGCTGGCCTGTATTAACCATACCTGCTAGGGGGTAGTTTGCGTACAATGGCTCCAAACCTCTTGTAAACGAAGGAACTTCCATGACGTCGTACATGATTCTGAAGCACCTGCACATGACCACAGCCTACCTCACCATCACGCTCTTTGCGCTGAGGTTACTGCTGGATGCGGCAGGCCGGCCAGGCTGGCGCCAGACGCCGCTGCGGTTCATTCCCCACATCAATGACACTATTTTGCTGGTGGCGGCGATTGCTCTGCTGTTTGTGGTGGGATATGCCTCGGCCATGCCGGGCTGGTTGATTGCCAAGATTGTTCTGCTGGTCGGCTACATCGTGGCCGGAGTGTTTGCACTGAAGGCCACTCTGGGCAAGCCCGTCCGGATTACCGCTGCGGTACTTGCCCTGATTATGGTCAGCGCCATCTTCCACCTGGCCATGGCCAAGCCGACGTTTGGGGGATGTAGTGCTTTCAACAGCGCTTCTCGCTGATCTGCTTCGTCAGTTCCTGCAGCTGTTCCTGCACAGCCTGGAGCTGACGGGCAATCTCATCTCGCTCATTATGCGCCTTCTGGGCTTCCCTTGCGTTTTTCTCCTCGCCCATCACTTCCAGAATCGCCCCGATCATCATGTTCAGGAATACAAAGGCGGTCAGGAAGATAAAGGTCAGGTAGTAGATCCAGCTTAACGGGTACACCTCCATGGTGTCGTACATCACATCAGTCCAGTCCTCGAAGGTGGCTACCCGGAACAGGGTGAGCATGGAGATGGCGACATCACCCCAGAGTACTTCGTCCACGCGGGCAAAGAACATCGAGCCCATGGCGGCATAGATGTAAAAGATGATGAACATCAGCAGGGCGATGTAGCCCATGCGCGGAATGGCTTTGAGCAGGGAATTGATCAGAAAGCGCAGTTCCGGTACTACGGACACCAGTCGCAGCACCCGGAAGACCCGCAACAAACGGCCCAGCAGCACCGCCTCGGAGTTGTCCAGCGGGATCAGGCTGCCGATCACGACCAGGGTGTCGAACAGGTTCCAGCCGTCCATCAGGAACCGGCGCTTGACCGGGCAGGCGGCGAAGCGAAACAGGATTTCCATCAGGAAGAACAGCGTGATGGCGTTGTCCAGAACGGTCAGGGTCTGTTCAACCAGCGGCGGGAGTTCGTAGGTTTTGGCGCCGATGGTCAGGGCCGAGAGAATGATGATGGCAATCACAACGCCCTGAAACACCTTGCTGGATTCAATGCGTTTCAGTTGATCAAAACTACTTGTGGGGGTTATGTCCACAGACATCGTTCAGGCTCCGGATTAGGTTGGCGCGGCAATTCTAATCATCCGGAGCCGGCGGCGGTAGCTCTGTGAGAGGGGTTTAATCTGCCTGCTGGAGAATCAGCTGCCATTCCTCCTCGCTCACCGGCATCACCGAAAGCCGGTTGCCTTTGCGCACCAGTGGTAATTGTTCCAATTCCTTGAGGTTTTTCAGGCGGTCCAGGCTGATCAGCTTCGGCAGCTTGCGCTCAAACTGCATGTCGACCGCCTGCCAGCGGGGATTGTCCGGCGTACTTTTCGGGTCATGGTAGGGCGAGCTGGCGTCAAACTGCTTCGGGTCCGGGTAGGCGCTGCGGGTAACCCGCACAATACCGGCAATGCCGATGTGCTTGCAGCTGGAGTGGTAGATGAACACCTCGTCGCCCTCGGCCATTTCCTGCAGAAAGTTCCGGGCCTGGTAATTACGCACGCCGTCCCAAGGGATGGCGGTACCTGGATCGCGCGCAAAGTCATCAATGCTGCATTCGGAAGGTTCGGTCTTTACCAGCCATTTGTTCACGGGGCGGCTCCTGAAAGGGGTTTTCCGGAGTATACGAAAAATGCCGGTTAGATGTCGGTAGTACCGGTTTGATCAATCCCGTCCTGACCGTTTTCTTGTATTCTGAGGTCAGTGGACTCCGGAGGATATATGACATTTCTGGAACGTTGGTCTGGCTTGTTGGGTGGCCTGGTTGCCGTGCTGTTGTTGGTTGTGGTGTGGCAGTTTGTCAAAGAAGGGGAAGACCTGGAAGCCCGGGATGCCCGGGGCAGAACACTGCTGATTGTGGCCGCGGAGGAAGGGCAAGCCGATCGGGTGCGCGATTTGGTGGATAAAGGCGCCATGATCGACGCCGGTGATGACTGTAACTGGACCGCCATGATGCGCGCGGCTTCACGGGGCCATGTGGATATTCTCGCCTATCTGCTGGACCAGGGTGCGGACATCAATCACAGGGAAAAAACCGGATACACTGCCTTGATGGGAGCAGTGATTGCCAACCGCCCGGAGGCCGTGCAGTTGTTGCTGGATCGCGGCGCAAACCCGGATATCCAGGAGCAGGAAAAGCACCAGACGGCGCTGATGATGGCTGTCCGGAACCGTAGTCCGGAACTGGTGAAGTTGCTGCTGGAGGCTGGAGCCGATACCGAAATGGTCAACAAAGAGGGCAAAAGTGCCAGGGACCTGGCGCTTGAGGCAAGCGCAGAAACCGGAGCCCCGGCTCAGCAGGTGCTCAGGGAACTGGGTTGCGAGCCGACTGGCGACTGACTGAGCGCTGATAGAGCAGCAATAGTTGCACCGCTACGCCGAAAAATGTCAGAGCCCAGTCACCTGCTGCAAGCCAGAGCAAGCCGGGCTGGCTGAAAGGCAACGGGCCTGCCAGGTATCGGCCTACGCTGGCGAGGGCAATCAGTACGGCAATAACCAGAACCTGCCATGCTGGCGGGAAGCGCCGGCAGGCCCGCTGCCAGGCCAGGCGCAACATCACACTGCAAGACAGGGTGCCCAGCGCACCAACGGCAATCAGGTGCAGGGCAGGCAGCAGGGCGTGGCCGGTAACCAGGTGCACGCCGGTAACCGCCGCCCCGGCGGCCAGCCAGAGATAACCGATGGCCAGCACCAGCAGGTCCGGGCGGTCGGTACAGTG
>CAYUNQ010000127.1:0-1093 GCA_964446185.1 uncultured Marinobacter sp.
CTTTCCGGACCTGCTGGCGGCGTTGAACCGGCTGGTCAATTCACCGCCCGAGGGGATGCAGGTAACGACCACCAATCGTTTCCGAATCCTGGAACAGGCGCCGGACAGCGAACAGTTCGTGTACCGCAAGCGCCGCCTTGAAACCAATACGACTCACACCGAACAAGAGCCAGACCATGCCTGATTTCGCGGAAACCCGGGATGCAGAAAACAACCTGAACGAACCACAAACCAGCAGCTTCGACCAGATCCTGCCGGCCCACAGTGCCGCCATCTACCGGGAATTCCAGGCGGGCCGCGTGATCGTGCGGGATGTCTGGGATGCCAACCGTTCCGAGCTGCGGGCCAATCCGCTCTACAACCTGCTATACAATCATCTTTCGCATTTCCGCACTTTCTACGAGCACCTGGGCAGCGAACTGGTGTTTAACGAAACCGGCTCGTTCTTCTTCCTGAAAGAAAGCAGTGACGATGAAAGCGAAGAGCACGATGAGAACGCCTTCCGGGTGCAGGTGGTGCTGTTACTGATTGGCCGTTATTTTGCCCGTAGCGGGCGGGACCTGGATTACCTGGGGCGCCCTGAAGCCGGCCTGAACGAGCAGGACCTGGCCAATCTGGGCGCGGATGAGGAGTACCAGGACATCCTGCGTGCAGCTCGATTCGAGAAAGGCCTGAGTGAAGCGCTGGATTACCTGGAAAAGCGGAACCTGGTGTTCCGCTCCGGGGCTGGCCGGTATTTCCTGAGCTCAGCCGGTATGTACTTTCTTGACCAGCTGGTTCAGGAGTACGAGCAGGGCGGTCAGGCGTAGGCCAGGTTGTTCCGGCCACCGGCTTTTACCCGGTACATAGCGGCGTCGGCTTCCCTCATGAGATCTTCGGCGGTCATGCCGTTATCCGGATACAGGGCAATGCCGACGGAAGCGCCAATACCGATCGTGTGGCCCTGAATCTGGAACACCTCGTTCAGGGTCGCAATCATTTTTTCTGCAATGTGCCGGGCACCGTCGTCGCCGTTAAGGGGCCCGGTAATCACCACAAATTCGTCTCCGCCGGTCCGGCCCACGATATCGCCACTACGCATGCAGTGTTTCAG
>CAYUNQ010000127.1:1193-2824 GCA_964446185.1 uncultured Marinobacter sp.
CTGATATCGCTGAAGGTCAGAATGTACTGGCTTATCTGGCCCTGATTGTTTCGCACCGCAGACACCGTCAGCAGGTTGGGGAACACCTCACCCTTGGGGTTCCTGAGCCAGACTTCTCCCTGCCAGGCACCCTCGGCGATGAGCTGGCGGTGCAAGCGTTCGCCGACGGGATCCCGGTCCTGGTTGCCTGCATCCAGAAACTCCATCATGTTGCGCCCGGACAGCTCCCTGGCTTTAGTCTGGGCCCTCTCCAGAAAGGCCGGGTTAGCCCGGACAATGGTGAAATCCGTCTTGCAGATGGCAATGGCTTCCTGGGTGTGTTCGAACACCTGGTGGGCCAATCGCAGTTCTTCGGTGGATCTGGCGATCTCGGATGTCTGGGACACCAGTGCATGCATCAGAGGTTGCAGGGAGCGCCACACCACCAGCCCGGCCACCAAGGAAAGCAACGCAATGATGGCGATGCTGATGATGATATCGTTTGTGACTTGAGCGTATACCTCAGAGACCTGGGAATTCATGTGAACTTCCCAGTTGTAATCGCCCAAGGGTCTCATGAACGCCAGTACCGAGGCACCGTCCGGGTCAGTCAGTTTGAAGGTGCGGGGCTGTTTGTCGCCCGTCAGGCGCTCGCTGGCGGTCAGGCACTCGCTGGCCGGGAAGATCTCAGGCATCTGAGTGATGGGGTCCAGCTCTACCCGGCGGGTGCGCGCGTCATCGAGAATGCAGATGTTTGACCAGGTGTTGGTCAGCAGCGCTCCCTGAAGCGGCGAGAGATCAAACAGCAGCAGGTCTGTGCCCACTCGTTCGCCATCATGCATGATGGCTCCGGAAGCATGCAGCAGCGGTTTGCTGGTTTCGCCATTGGCAAGGCGATATTCCCGGAAGTCCAGGCCGCCTGGCAGGGTTATCCTGCCTGGTAATGACGCCGCCAGGGGGCCGACACGAACCAGTTCCTCACCCGATGCGTCGTAGCGTATCAGTGCCGCCAGGTTGTCGATGATGTTGGCGGCATCTTCCAGCCTGGGCCGGGAGAAGGTCCTTGCAACGCCAACGGCCAGGTTACCGTTTACATATTCGCTCATCACCCGGGCCAGTTCGGTTCGGCTGGCGGTCTGGCGGGCCAGGTCCTGGTGTTGGTCCAGGATGGCCTGGATGTTCTGGGTCTTGGCGTCGGCAACATTGCCGGCCGAGCGGGAGGCCTGGGAATGCAGCTGGTTGATCAGCGGGGTGGCGACAATCGCAGCAATCACAATGCCGGTGAGCACCACTGCGATGATGGCCGTGGCGATTACACGGCGCTTTTGTTCAAGTATATCCATCGTTTGTGGTCACACCCTCCGGTCGCACAGCTCTATCTTAACTCCAGCCTTAGCCAAAGAGCCAATGGTTAGTGTGCTTCTGTCTCTCTAGTATCCGCGCCTTAATAAAAATTCCAAATCGCGAGTGGTTATGACAGACAACAACGCTGACAACAGCTATTTATCTGATCGAAAACCCCGGTCGCACTTTGCAACGCGTCGGGAATACCTGGAGCATGAACTGCAGGTGATGGCGCCGAGGCGGTGGCGGCCAAACCTGCCGTTCCGTGATTACCGCTTCGAATGGGAAGACCTGGTGCCCGCCATGGC
>CAYUNQ010000127.1:2924-7167 GCA_964446185.1 uncultured Marinobacter sp.
GTGTCTGCCTCGGCCCGGCAGATAGTGGGTACGGCACTGGGGGGCGGTAACATAGCCTCGTCCTGGGGTACCTACATTGTGCCGGCAGCGATTGCCAAGCGACCGATTGCGGCAGGTGCAGTGCTGACCGGGTTGTTGTGTGTGGCCACCGCCGTCCTGGGCTACCCGATGGATCTGGCCGTGTGGCCGCCGGTGCTGAGTGTGGCACTGATGGTAGGCGTGTTCCTGCCGCTGCTGGAGGCGGGCATGCAGATGACTCGTAAGGGCAAGACCACCGAATCTGCGGCCATCGTGATTTTCTCGTCTGCCCTGGTGAACCCGGTATTCGGCTGGTCGTTGACCGTGCTGCTGGATAATCTGGGTCTGATTGGCTGCAAGGAGCGCGGCAAGGAACTGGGCCATATCGGCCGCTGGATCATCCCTGGCATTGTCTTTGTTATCCTGTGCGTGGTGATGCTGGCTATCGGAATGTTCCCGGGTATTGAGCCTATGGTGGACGCTTTCCGTGTAGACTGAGGTTTTTCACAGTAGCAGGAGTGGCGAATGCCGGAGCCCGTGCTGTTCAGAACCCATCGCCGCCGGAGCTGGCCATGGCTGGCGGTTGTAGCACTTCTGGTTGCAGTGTTGGTGGCGCTTCGGCTGCAGCCTCAGCCGGTTGAAGAACGGCTGGTGCGCCTGCACTCCCAGGACGTCTTCGGGCCGGACTCCGAGCTGCTGGCTGAGCCACTGCCGGTACAGGCTGCGCTGCTGGATTATCGGGATGAACGTTTACTGCTGCTCAAGGCGCAGGCGGCCTTGCAGGTGTATCCGGAGCATGCCCGCCAGTTGCTGGAACTTTTCGGTGAAGAGCCGGAGTTCCGGGAAGCCCTGAAAACCCACGGCGAATACCTGATTCCGCCGGTTATCCATTTCTACCGCAACCCGGTCAGTTCCATCGAGATGCTGAACCGGGTAGCGGGCACCCGAGAAACCCTCACACCCGAACAACGGGCCTGGTACGCGGTCAACTTCGCCAACAAGGAAGGGCAGGATTTCACCGGCCAGTTTGTGGTGGCGCCGGATGGCAGTATTGAATGGATCTGGACCGAGCGTATTACCGAAGGCGTTACCCGGTTTTTCACCAGCGGCATTCGAACCCTGGAGTCTCGTTACCGAACCGACCAGCCCATCCGTGCCAGTGATCTTGGCTGGGCGGCGGTGGATGCCGTAGTGATCGGCAGCGCGGTAAAATTCCTCAAAGCCGGTCGGGCAGCGGCCACTACCGCCCGGGCAACTACCGTAACCGCACGCTCAGCTGCCTATGGCTCCCGTTTGGCCAGGGCAGGGCAGATGGCATCAACCATGATCGGCTATGCCAAATGGCCAGCCGTGGCGGCGCTTGCCTATGTAGCGGTGCGCCATCCGGTATTACTGAACGACCTGTTTGCCGGTGCCGCGAAAGTCCTCGGTGTGCCATCGTGGATGGTACAGGTGCCCGGCTGGTTCCTGATCCTGTTACCCTTGTTGCTGATACTGCGATGGCTGGCCCGGGTGTGCCTCTGGATCATCCCCGCCCGCCGCTAACCGGGGGCAGACCCCCAATACATTTGCTGCGGCGAAATGTACCGGGGGTCTGACCCCGTTATGGAGATTCTGAGATGAAAACACTGTTGCAGGTGGATTTTCCCTTTGATGGCCCGTTCGGGCAGGAAATGGCCGATGCCATGAAAGAACTGGCGGAATCCATTGCCCGGGAACCCGGGTTTATCTGGAAGATCTGGACCGAGAATGCGGACACCAGGGAGGCCGGAGGCATTTATCTGTTCGAAGATGAGGCCAGCGCCAGGAAGTACCTGGACATGCACACGGCACGCCTTAAAGGTTTCGGAGTGCCGGTGGTGAATGCCAAGGTGTTTCAGGTGAACGATGCGTTGTCGGCGATTGATCACGGCCCGGTCTGACCGGGCCGGTTAAGCCTACCAGGCCAGCCAGATGGTGTGCCTTGCGCCTTTGCCCGGGCGCAGGGCACGCACCACTACCGCTTCTACCGAGAAACCGGCCCGGCGCAGCCTTTCTGTAAAGGCCTGCTCAGGGCCTGCGGACCAATAGGCCAGGATGCCGTCCGGGCTCAGGGATTTCTGGGCGGCGGCAATGCCTTCCGGCGAGTAAATCCAGTTATTTTCCTTGCGGGTCAGGCCTTCCGGGCCATTGTCCACATCCAGCAGGATGGCGTCCCAGTTGCCGTTACCCTCTTTGAGCAATTCCGCCACATCGCCAATGTGTACCCTGGCTCGTGCATCGTTCAGCGGATAGCCAGCGGCAGCACCCAGGGGGCCGCGATTCCAGGCTTCAACTTCCGGAACCAGTTCAGCCACGGTCACCAGGGCGTTTTCGCCCAGCGAGGACAACGCAGCCGCCAGGGTGAACCCCATGCCCAGCCCGCCAATCAGTACCCTTGGCTCGGGCAGGTGTGCGATACGTTCGCAGGCAAGGGTGGCCAGGGCGTCTTCCGAGCCGTGCAGCCGGCTGTTCATCAGCTCACCGGGCGCACCGGCAATCTTGATGGAGAATTCGTCATTGCGTTGCAGCAGTCGCAAACGGGTTCCGTTACCGGGGATGGTTGCGGTGCCAATTTCATCAAAGCGGGCCATGAGGGGTTCCGGGTGGCGGGATCAGGCCGCATTCTAACCCGATGACATCGTTGTTTTCAGCGAAAACCTACTCGAAGAATAGCTGTTAGACTGCAGGTAGTGAAAAAACAGCCGGGCTTGTTCGGGGCCTGGCGCAACGCAAACTCAGGTTATTGGAGGCTCACTTGGAATCAACGCAAAAGGTTGCCCTGGTAACGGGCGGGGCAAAGGGCGTAGGCCGGGGCATTGTGCTGCACCTGGCGGCTGCCGGCTGGAAGGTGGTTTTCTGTGACACTGACCAAACTGCAGGCGAGCAACTGGTGGCCAGTTCAGAGCACGACATCCTTTTTGTCCAGGGCGATGTGGCCAGCGAACCGGATGTCGAGCGAATAATATCGCAAACCGTGAACCGGGCTGGGGGCCTGAACGCGGTTATCAACAATGCCGGCATTGCCGATCCCCACACCGGGCCGGTAGAAGAGCTGAGCCTGGAACAGTGGCAGCGCCGCCTGGACGTGAACCTGACCGGGCCGTTTCTGGTGACCAAGCACGCGGTTCCGCATCTTCGAAAAAACCGGGGAGCTATCATTAACATGGCATCTACCCGAGCGCTCCAGTCGGAGCCGGAGTCCGAGGCCTACGCCGCTACCAAGGGTGGCCTGGTTGCGCTGACCCATGCACTGGCGGTAAGCCTTGGTCCGGATATTCGCGCGAACTGCATCAGCCCCGGCTGGATTGATACCCGTGGCTGGCAGGGAACGACTGAAACGCCGGAGCCACTGTCAGCGTCAGATCACCAGCAACATCCCGCAGGCCGCGTGGGTACTCCGGATGATATTGCCGCCATGGTTGCCTACCTGATTTCGCCGGAGGCGTCATTTATCACAGGGCAAAATTTTGTGGTGGATGGCGGCATGACGCGGAAAATGATTTACGAAGAGTGAACCTGGCGCTGCGTCTGCGGGCCAAAGCCAAGGAGCCAATGCCGGCCATCAACAGTGCGAGGGTGCCAGGCTCATCAACAGGGTAGCGGGGCGTGTAGGTTTTAAAAAAGCCCCCCGAAAAACCGGTCGCTTGTCCCTCAAAGTAATCGCCTATTTGAATGTAGATACCGCTATTTGAGATGCTCCAGTCAGGAAGCTCGAACATGTAGTCAAACCTGTTCATTGAAACGCCGTAATTTTCGTCAACCTCGAAATGTAATCCAGACTCGAAAAAGCTGGAACCTATTTCCCCGGGGAGAAATCCGAAGCGCTGCTGTAAATCCAGGGACGGGTAGAAAAGGGTACCGAAGGCTTCAACGGGTGGGTGTCCTCCCTCATCCCACGCTGACGATGATGCAAAGTAGGATCCCACCCCATAGTCATAGCCCTTCAGGTCAACTACCAGTTGTGAGCCATCTTCGTAAAATGCTGTGTAGCTCGTAATGATGAGCGCATTTGACGGTTGCGAGAATAAAGTCATTGCCGCAAAAGCTGTGAAGGCGTAAGCCCGCTTTATAGAACTCATTTCTTCATACCCTTGATTTCCTGGTTTTAGAGTTTCGACACTGTCTAAATCCAGGCAAGCCGTTTCTATGCGGCTCAACTGAGCCCATGCGTGAAACTGACATTTCAAGGGTCTGAGCGATAATC
>CAYUNQ010000128.1:0-7113 GCA_964446185.1 uncultured Marinobacter sp.
AGGCGGAAGCCAGCGAGAACCCGGACTTCCCGGCAGACGCCCTGATCCATCATTCCATGGACATGCTCACCCGCTCCATTGCCAGCTGAACACCCTTACCGCTGGAAATCGTAGATGGAGCCCAGCCCCAGAATACCAGTCAGCTCATCCAGCGCCTTGCGCACCTCGTCCAGCAGCATGGGATCTGCCAGGTCTTGCTGGCAGAGCTCATCCCGGTAGTGGGCACTCACCCACGCAGTCAGCCGGTCATACAGGGTATCGGTGAGAATCACGCCCTGATTGATGGCACGCCGCTCTTCATCGCTGAGCACCACCCGCAGCCGAAGGCACGCCGGGCCGCCGCCGTTGCGCATAGACTGCTTCACATCAAACACTTCCACCGCGGTGATGGGGCCATTCTGTTGTAACAGGCCGTCCAGGTAACGGCTGACCGAAGCCACCTCCCGGCATTCGCCCGGCACCGCCAGTAACATGCCGTCCGGGGTATTCAGCAGCTGGCTGTTGAACAGGTACGAGGCCACCGCATCTTCAACCGGCACCTCTGCCGCGGATACCCGTACCGGTTGCAGTTCGGTTCCGGTCAAGCGCGCCCGGATATCCGACAGCATCCCGCCTTCATCCAGAAACGCCAGTTCGTGGTAGAACAGGCAGTTACCATTACCCACCGCAATCACATCGTTGTGGAACACTCCGGCATCAATGGCCGCCGGGTTCTGCTGGGCAAACACCACATGGCGGCCGTCCAGCCCGTGCAGCCTTGCCACCGCCCGGGAGGCCTCCAGCGTTTGCCTTGCCGGGTACTTCACCGGCGCCGGGGCGCTTTCATTGAACACCGCCTGACCATACACAAACAACTCCACTCCCGGGTCGCCATAGCCGGCACACAAGCGGGTATGGTTAGCAGCGCCTTCGTCACCAAAGTGGCTGACGGACGGCAGGGCCGGGTGATGGGCAAAATAGCTTTCATCACTAAAGATGGCTTTCAGGGCCCGGCCGGTCACCTTGTGCTCGATGGAACGGTGGAACTTGGCACTCAGGTTGGCGGGGGTGAAGTGCACACGGTGGTCTGCGGTATCGGCGCTTGGAGATACCGTGGCGGCATTGGCAGTCCACATGGCCGAGGCCGACGACACCGCCGCCAGAATCGCCGGATCCGCCTTTGCGGCCTGTTCCAGAACCTGCCGGTCGCTGCCGGCAAACCCCAGGGCCCGCAGGGTAGGAATATGGGGCCGCTCATGGGGCGGCAGAATACCCTGCACATAGCCCCGGTCTGCCAGCTGCTTCATCTTGGCGAGGCCCTGCAGCGCGGCCTCTTTCGGGTTGGCCACCGCATTCACGTTGGATTTCGAAGCCACATTACCCCAAGACAGGCCGGCGTAGTTGTGGGTGGGGCCAACAAGGCCGTCGAAGTTCGCTTCAACTGCATGCTTTGCCATGGCCGGGCGTCCGTCAGTCAAAAGTCAGGCCGGGCGCCAGGGCCTCCGGCAGTTCGCTTTTATCGGCTTCCAGAGAAGCCATGGGCCAGGCGCAATAATCTGCCGCATACCAGGCACTGGGACGATGGTTGCCGCTGGCACCAACACCACCAAAGGGTGCAGCGCTGCTGGCACCGGTCAGGGGCCGGTTCCAGTTCACGATGCCGGCCCGGGCCTCTTCCACCAGTTGCTCATAGAGCTTGCGGTCGTCGGTGAGGATACCTGCAGCCAGGCCATAGCGGGTGTTGTTAGCCAGCTCCAGTGCTTCGTCAAAGCCTTTGTAACGATACACCGTAAGCAACGGCCCGAAGTATTCCCGGTCTTCCAGTTCCAGCCCGGTGGCATCCACAATACCCGGCGACAGCAGTCCGGTACCCGGCTTGATCAGCCTCATTTCCAGCAGGACGGTAGCACCCCGCTCCCGCATCCCGGCCTGGGCCTGTAAAAGCTGCGCCGCCGCCTGCGGCGAAATCACCGAGCCCATAAACGGCTGGGGGTCGGCATCGAACTCCGCCACGGCAAGCTTGCCGGCGACCTGAACCAGCCGGGCAATGAATTCATCACCCTTCTTGCCCTTGGGCACCAGCAACCGGCGGGCGCAGGTGCAACGCTGGCCAGCCGAGATAAAGGCGGACTGAATGGTGTGGTGCACGGCACCATCCAGGTCGGCCACACCCTGAACGATCAGCGGGTTGTTGCCGCCCATTTCCAGCGCCAGGATTTTCTCCGGCTGGCCGCCAAACTGCTCGTGCAGGGCATGGCCAACGTTGGAACTGCCGGTGAAAAACAGGCCATCGATCAGCCTGTGCCGGGCCAGAAATTTGCCAATATCCGCGCCGCCCTGCACCAGGTTGATCACACCATCTGGCAGGCCCGCCTTTTCCCAGAGCCGCACGGTCATTTCTGCCACCCCTGGCGTGAGCTCGCTGGGCTTGAACACCACGGTGTTCCCCGCCAACAGGGCTGGCACGATATGGCCGTTGGGCAAGTGGCCAGGAAAGTTGTAGGGGCCAAACACCGCCACCACGCCATGGGGCCGGTGTCGCAACACCGCATGGCCAGCAGCCACGTCCGATTCCGAATGACCGGTGCGCTGGTTGTATCCGTTGATGGATATGGGCACTTTGCCAATCATGGCGGCCACTTCCGTACGCGACTCCCACAAGGGCTTGCCGGTCTCCAGGCCAATCTGGTGTGCAAGCTCTTCTTTGTGGGCCTCCAGCAACCCGGCAAAGGCTTCCACCACCGTCTGCCGCCCGGCGACACTTTTCCGCTTCCAGTCGGCGAAAGCTGCCCGGGCCTCACGCACGGCGGCATCCACATCTTCCACACTGGCCGAGTTACCATCCCACACGGTTTCGCCGGTAACCGGCTGCAGCGACTCTAAAGGAGCGCCATGCCCCTGAATCCAAAGCCCGTTGATGTACAGGTTGCCCGACAGCTTTGCCATTGCACTCACCTCCGGTGCGGATTGTGTAATTGGTCTTTCAGGGGGGCCAGCCGGACCGGGTCTCCCGACTCCACCCGCAGGGCCGCCGCCAGCTCCCCGGGCAGCCTGACACTATCCGGCCCGATACATCCGGCAGGGATGGTGGTTACCCGGAAGTCCCTGAACGAACCGTTGGAAATCATCACCCGCTGGTGCGGCGGCACCTTGAGATCGACCATTTCATCCACCACCATAGCATGCCGGCTGAACGATTCACGGATGGTGCGGATATTGTGGATAAAGGCCTCTACCACCGGTCCACCGTCGAAGATATCCACCATGCCGTTGAAGTTGAAGCCCTCAGCCTCGAGCATTTTCAGGGCCGGCAACGTATTGTCATGCACCCGGCCGATCACGGCCCGGGCACTCTCCGGCAACATGGGCAGGTAGATGGGGTATTTGGGCATGAGCTCGGCGATAAACGATTTATTACCAAGACCAGACAGCCGGTCGGCCTGGCTGAACTCCATGTCGAAGAACTTTCGGCCAAGGGCATCCCAAAGGGGGCTCTGGCCATTGGCATCAGACACACCCCGCATTTCGGCAAAGACCTTGTCTGAAAAGTGCTTGCGGAAGTCGTCCAGAAACATGAACCGGCAGCGGGACAACAACAGCCCGTTGCCACCGCCCTGGTAATCATCGGCCAGCAGCAGCGAACCGATTTCAGTGATATCGGTCATGTCGTTGGACAGGTGCAAGGTGGGCGTACGCACATGCACGCCGAGTTCCCGGGAGGCGTTCACGGTGAGGCTCAGGCGGTAGTTGTAAAACACTTCTTCCAGCCCTACCCGGGCTTCAATACCGCTGATGCCCACGGCTCTCGCCGTTTCAGTATCTTCCAGTGCAAACAGGTACAGGCCCGCTTCCGGTGCGCAGCGCTGGCCGAAGGAATCCCTGGCCCGGTCGATCTTGCTCTGCAGCAGCTCCCGGTCGGCCGGCAGGGTGGTCAGACCGTTGCCGGCGTTCCCGGCCATGGCATACAGATCGTCAAGATCGCTGTCCTGCAGCGGTCGGATCAGCAGCATGTTACGCCCTCCCCTGTGCGGCGCTCATAACGGAGAGATCCTTACCCACTCGCCGGCACTCGCCTCCAGCCCTCGCCAGGTGCTGACGGGTACTTTGACATCGTCGGTCAGGGTTTCTGCCACCGGCGTGAGCAGGCAACGGAAGTGTTCGCCTTCACCTGCGGCAATCAGACAGGTTTCACCTTCATCCTGATGGCTGCCGTGCAGGGTTTTGGGCTGGCTGGTGATCAGGGTGCGCAGGCCATCGGTGCGGGCTTCGAGCACCGGGCCACCGTCGAAGATGTCCAGGTAGCTGCCGGCCTGAAAGCCTTCCCGTTGCAGCAGCTCGAAGTTTGCCTGTGTCTGGCTGTATGGCTTGCCAATAGCGGCCTGGGCGGCGTCACTCAGCAGGGCTACGTAGATAGGGTTCGGCGGCATGAGTTCGGCGATGAAGGTTCTGCTGAGCTGGCCGGAGTGCTGGTCTGCGGTTTCAAAGTCCATGTTGAAGAAGTGCCGGCCGAGGCTGTCCCAGAAGGGTACGCTGCCGTTTTCGTTCTGAACGCCCTGGATTTCAACCACGATGCGTTGGGTGAACCAGCTCCGGTGGCTGGCGATGAACAGCATCCGGGCGCGGGAGAGCAGTTCGAAGGCGGTGGTTTTTTGCAGCCCGGGGCGCAGGCTGAACGCACACAACAGGCTGCAGTCAGTCAGTGAGTGGCTGGGGTACAGCACTTCTACCCGCCGGGAGATACCGAGTTCGTGGGAGGCGTGAATCAGATGGTCACGGCGGTAATTGTAGAAGGGTTCGCCATTACCGGCGCGGGTGTCTATGCCGGCGGTGCCTGCTATCTGGCCGGTTTCGGGGTCTTCCAGCACCAGGAGGATTCGTTTTGGGGTGTTCGGAGTTGTTGCGGCCAGTGACGCGCGGGCCTGGCTGATGCGCTCGGCCAGGCTTTCTTCGGCTTTGGGCAAGGTGGACGATAGCCTGGCGCTTTGGGTGCCGGCTATGTCCAGTATTTGCTGCAGGTCATCCAGTTTGGCTGGACGGACTCGCCACATGATCCTCGCCCCCTTCCTATAAAACGACGGAGCATGGCGCAGATTTGCTATGCCGTCAGTTTTTCTACCGCTGCCTCGAAACGCTCCAGCGCTTCTTCAATGTCGACTTCCGGGATGATCAGAGACGGCGCCAGACGAATCACGTTGGCGCCGGCCATCAATACCATTACTCCTTCATCCAGGCCTGCGCTCAGGAAGTCTTTGGCTTTACCCTGCCACTGCTCGGTCAATACACAGCCTAGCAGCAAACCGGCGCCGCGCACTTCGGAGAACACGCCGTAGCGTTCGCCGATGTCCATCATGCCTTTGCGGAGCTTGTCGGAGCGGGCGTTGACGCCTTTGAGGATTTCCGGCTGGCTGACGGTGTCGATAACTTTCTGGGCTACTGCGCAGGCCAGGGCATTGCCGCCGTAGGTGCTGCCGTGGGTGCCGACGCCCAGGCTTGCAGCTATTTTGGCGGTGGTGAGCATAGCTGCCACGGGGAAGCCGCCGCCCAGGCCTTTGGCGCTGGTGAGGATGTCCGGGGTTACGTCGTACATTTCGTAGCAGTACAGGTGGCCGGTGCGGCCTACGCCGGTTTGTACTTCGTCGAACACCAGCAGGGCGTTGTTGTCGTCGCACAGCTGGCGCAGGCCTTTGAGGAATTCGGGGTCGGCCGGGAGTACGCCGCTTTCGCCCTGAATGGGCTCAACCACCACGGCGCAGGTTTTTTCTTTGGAGATCAGGGCTTTTACCGAGTCCAGATCGTTGAAATCTGCGTGATGGATGCCGCCCGGGGCCGGCTCGAAGCCTTCCAGGTATTTGTGCTGGCCGCCCACGCTGACGGTGAACAGGGTACGGCCATGGAAGGCGTTTTTGAAAGAGATGATTTCATGCTTCTCCGGGCCGTAGTGTTCCCACGAGTAGCGACGGAGTTGGCGAAGAACACCCGCTCAGCGAAGGTCAGGTCGCACAGGGTTTTAGCCAGGCGCAGGGCCGGCTCGTTGGTCATCACGTTGGACAGGTGCCAGACTTTTTCCGACTGCTCCTGCAGTGCACTTACCAGGCCCGGATGGGCATGGCCAAGGCTGGTTACGGCAATGCCGCCCTGAAGATCGATAAACTCCCGCCCCTCCTGGTCCCACACGCGGGAGCCCTCGCCTCGCACCGGAATGATGTTTCCGGGGGCGTAGTTAGGCACCATAACTTCATCGAAAAGTTCGCGGGACACGGGTTCTCTGTTCATCGGCATCTTTCAGTGACTCTTTGCTAAGTGACAGGGTGAATCTGCCCATAATACGCCACTCAGGGCATAAGAACAGCCGCTAGATAAATCAAATACATCCGGCGGAATATCACTGACGAGCTGTTCGAGGGGTATAGACATTCGTCTAAATAGCGACCAATTCAGTTTGAATTGTCACCTAACCGTAACTAAGTTATTCGTGGGTCCAACAACAATAAAGATGTGGAGACAACAACAATGCAAAACAATAAATTGCGAATGGCCATTCGTGCGACGGCGGCTGTGACGGTTCTGGGTCTGGCTTCTCAGGCGCAGGCTTTTAGCTTCACGGCTGGAGACGTAGAAGCAAGTATCTACGGCTATGCACGACTGAATATGAGTTATGACATTGATGAGAATACCGCCGACAACACCCAGTCCGGCACATTTCCAGATATCTCCGATAACGATGCCGATGGCCACTTTGGCGCTTCTGCCAATCAAAGCCGTATCGGTGTTCGTGCAAAACACGCCAGTGGTGTAAATATTAACGTAGAGGGCGACTTCCTGAACGGATCGCTCCGCCTTCGTCACGCCTACGGTGAGTACAACGGTATTCTGGCCGGTCAGACCTGGTCTAACTACAACACCTTCGTGGGTGTGACGCCGACCCTGGACTTCAACGGAAACGTTGCACAGCCAGGCTTTCAGTCTCGTACTGCTCAGCTGAGATATACATCCGGACCACTTTCCGTTTCGATCGAGGATCCGAAAGGAAGCGTCGATGACGACTTCGACGCGGACACCGACTACGACCAGAAAGATGGCATGCCAGCCTTTACCGCACGTTTTGAAGACAGCAACGACGGTCTATCCTATTCC
>CAYUNQ010000129.1:0-7062 GCA_964446185.1 uncultured Marinobacter sp.
CATCAGGAATTCCTTGGGGACCAGTCGCATAAGCCGCTTTTCCACGTCCAGCACATTTTTGCCGGGAGCTATGCCGGTACGGTTGGATACCCTGAAAATGTGGGTGTCGACCGCCATAGCCGGCTGACGAAAGGCTGTGTTCAGCACTACGTTGGCGGTTTTCCTGCCCACACCTGGCAATGCCTCCAGGTCTTCCCGGTTGTCAGGCACCACGCTGCCGTGCTTTTCCATCAGGATCTTACAGGTTTTGATGACGTTTTCGGCTTTGCTGTTGAACAGGCCGATGGTCTTGATGTACTCCTTCAGGCCATCAACTCCCAGTGCATAAATGGCCTCGGGCGTGTTGGCCACCGGATACAGCTTGTCCGTGGCCTTGTTAACGCCAACGTCGGTAGCTTGCGCCGACAGGATGACCGCAATCAGCAACTCGAAGGGGTTGCTGTAGTTGAGCTCTGTGGTCGGATTGGGGTTGGCGTCCCTCAAGCGAGTGAATATCTCGGTTCGTTTCTGCTTGTTCATAGAAAGGCAAAATCAACTTCAGGAAATGTTGCCGGTAACCCGGACCCGTTTACTGCCAACTTCGGCAGGTGCGGCCTCGGCCGCTTTCCGGCGCTCGCTCAGGTGATTGTCGATGCCATTCTTCAGGGCAATCAGCACACCCAGACCAACGAAGGCGCCGGGTGGAAGCACCATAAACAGCATGTCCGGGTAGTGTTCGAAGGGCCGAATCACCCAGTCGGCAGCCATGGGGCCGAGCAACAGGTGCATGTCGGCAAACAGGGTGCCCTGACCAATCAGCTCGCGCATGCCACCCAGCACAATCAGGACCGCCAGGAAGCCGAGGCCCATCATGGCTCCGTCGAGCATCGCCGGCAGTGGTGGGTTCTTGGAGGCAAAGGCATCGGCCCGGCCCAGAATGGTGCAGTTGGTGACGATCAGGGGAATGAAAATGCCCAGAATTTCATAGAGTTCATAGGTAAAGGCCTGCATCAGCAATTCGGCGCAGGTTACGAACGAGGCAATGATCATCACGAACGCCGGCAGCCGGACTGATTCTCTGACAAAGTTGCGGATCACTGAAACCGACAGGTTGGAGCCGATCAGAACCAGCAGGGTAGCAATACCCAGCCCTATGGCGTTGACGACGGTGCTGGTAACAGCCAGCAGGGGGCAAAGGCCGAGCACCTGAACCAGTGCCGGGTTGTTGGTCCACAGGCCGTCTTTGATGATCTCTCCGGAGGTTTTGGTCGCCATGATCAGGAGTGCTCCTCAGACGCCGGTTGGGCGGTAATGACTTTGCGGATGTCGTCCCGGTGCTTTCGGTAATAGACCAACGTTTTTTGTACCGCTTTCACCACTGCTCGTGGGGTGATGGTAGCACCGGTGAACTGATCGAACACACCGCCGTTCTTTTTCACATTCCACTCTTTCGGCAGCGGATTGTTCAGGGAGCGCCCGTCAAAGTTGAGCACCCAGTCGGATTTCCGGGTTTCGATGCGATCACCAAGCCCCGGGGTTTCCCTGTGACTGGTTACCCGCACTCCCAGTACGGTGCCGTCAAGGTCAATGCCCACCAGCAGATGGATGTTACCCGAGTAGCCGTCCGGTGCTACAGCCGGAAAGATCATGCCCACGGGCTGGCCATCCTGTCGGGCAACCCAGGCCAGCACCGGCCCTGCGTCCGGGGCGCGTTCATCTGCGGGCAGGGCAACGGCATCGTTCAGCAAATCGTTGTTGTGCCGGCTTTCAGGGATGATTTCAAACAGGGCTTTGGCCTCGGCCCGGGCAGCCTGCTCGGCAATACGGTCCTTGGTGAAGCCCTGAGTCAGCGCGATGGTACCGCCGGTCAGTATCGCAAACAGGCCAAGGCCAACAGCGCTGCGGCGGATAGACGTGATCAGTGTGCTCATGGTCAGCCTCCGTTCCTGCCCGTTAACCCGCGCGGTGCCTTGTGATGGCCATAGGTTCTTGGCGGTGTGTAATGGTCGATGAATGGAACGGCAAAGTTCATCAGCAGCACGCTGAAGGCAACGGCATCCGGGTAGTTGCCCCAGCTTCGTATCAGGTAGACCAGCACCCCGATACCGGCACCGTAGATCAGCTTGCCCTGATGACTGGTGGCAGCTGACACCGGATCGGTGGCGATAAAGAATGCGCCCAGCATGGTGCCCCCGGCCAGCAGGTGCAGTTGCAGGGGGGCGTACTGGTCCGGATTGCTGCCAAAGGCCAGGCTCATAACGGCAATCGCAGCAAGAAAGGCAACGGGAATATGCCAGGTGATGATTTTTAGGCCGATCAGCAACAGGCCTCCGGCCAGAAATGCCAGGTTCACCCATTCCCAGCCCAGGGCCACCTGATCGCCAAATGTCGGATGTTGCAATACTTCAGCGGCGGTGTGAGTGGCAATTTTGTGTTTGTATTCATTCAGGGGGGTGGCCATGGTCCAGCCATCAATGGCGGTCTGGCTGCCAGAGAAGATGGTGGCCAGGGTTTCACCAAAGCCCGGTGCGCCGCCCCACAGTGTGGCGGCCTGGGCCCAGTTTGTGGTCATGGCTACCGGGAACGAAATCAACACCAGGGCATAGCCCACCATGGCTGGGTTGAACGGGTTGGAGCCCAGGCCGCCATAGAGTTGCTTGGCGACGACAATAGCGGTGATTACCGCCACGCCGGACACCCACCAGGGGGCAAACTGGGGCAGGGACAGGCCGAGCAGCAGGCCGGTTACCGCCGCGGTGTTGTCTTTCAGAAAGAACGCCACCGGTTTGCCACGGAGTCTGAGAATGGCGGCCTCGGCGGCAAGGGCCAGGGCGATACACCAGACCACATTGATCAGATTGCCCCAGCCGAAAAACAGGGTCTGGGCCAGCAGGCCGGGCAGGGCGGCCAGAATGACCCAGAGCATGACCCTCGACGTGGGGCGGGCGTTGTGGGCATGGGGAGATGACTGTTGAACTAATGCCATGAACAATTAGCCTGCAATGGGTTATTTGGGTGCCGGAGCATCGGATTGCTTAGCCAGCACTTTCCGGGCATCGGTCAGGGCCTGCTGCGCCCGCTCTACCCGGTCATGATTCTTGGCCACTGCCCGTTCCAGTTTATCCACGTTATCGGCTTGCTGGGCCCGGGCTTCTTCAAGCATGCCTTGCATGGTGTTGAGCTTGCCTTGTGCCTGCAGCAGTTGTTTTTCCAGGGCGTCGATATCCGGCAATGGCTGGCTGTCTTCGGTTGCGTTAGCCGGTGGTGGGGCGTCAGTATCCGCGGCTTGCGCTGCCTTTGCTTTCTTCCGCTCCAGTGCCTGTTGCACCAGCGCCGCCTTGCCAGCACGCTCGTCTACCGTATCTGCCTGCTGTACAGCCTGCTCGGCTTCGGCCTGCTTTTTCACCTGAGCTTCGGCAGCGGCCCGGGCTCGTTCTTGCCGGCGCAGTTCCTTTTCCTGCTGCTCCCGTTCGAGCCGGGCCTGTCGGGCTTCAAAGCGCTCCCGGGCCCGGTCGGACTTCAGCTGTTCTGCCTGTTGCTGGCGGATCTCACCCTTGGCGTACCGGTAATACTGTACCAGCGGAATGGAGCTGGGGCAGACGTAGGAACAGGCGCCGCACTCGATGCAGTCAAACAGGTTCAGGTGCTCTGCCTTCTCGAACTCTCCGGATCTGGAATACCAGAAAAGCTGTTGCGGCAGCAGCTCCATCGGGCATGCCAGGGCGCACTGGCCGCAACGGATGCAGGGCTGCTCCGGCGCCGGTGCCGGCAGTTCGCTGGCCGTAGCGGCAATGACACAGTTGGACGTTTTTATAACCGGCACGGCATCGCTGTTAAGGGTGTAGCCCATCATGGGACCACCGAGGACCAGCCGGTTGAGCTGAGCCCCCTGCAATCCGGCCTGTGCCAGAAGATAGCTGACCGGTGTGCCGATCAGAGTCTGGAAATTGCCGGGGTTGTGCAGGGCATCACCGGTCAGGGTGACAACCCGGGCAATCAGTGGCTTGCCCTCCAGCACCGCCTGCGATACGGCCATTGCGGTACCAATGTTCTGGCACATCACGCCAATGTCTGCGGGAATGCCGTCACTGGGGACTTCCAGGCCGGTGAGAATCCTTATTAGCTGCTTTTCTCCGCCGGACGGGTATTTGGTCGGGATAACGGCAATTTCAATTCTGGTGCCCTGAACCGCTGCGCGCATGGCGGCGATGGCTTCCGGCTTGTTGTCTTCAATGCCGATAACGCAGCGGGCCGGGCGCAGAATCCAGGCCATAACCTGCATGCCGGAGACTACCTCGGCGGCATGCTCGCGCATGGTCAGGTCGTCTGCGGTGATGTAGGGCTCACACTCGGCGCCGTTGAGGATGAGGGTCTCGACCTTGCGGTCTCCTCTCGGGCGCAATTTGATGTCGGTTGGAAAACCAGCACCACCCATACCGGCAATGCCGGCGTTGCGGATGATCTGCAGTACCTGTTCGCGGTCGCAGTGTTTGTAATCACTGAGCGGGTGCAGTTCGGTCCATTGATCTTCGCCATCGGGCCGCAGAACGATGCACCAGTCGGCCATGCCCGATGGGTGCGGTACCGGTAGTTGTTCGATGGCTTCAATGGTGCCCGAGGTGGGCGCATGAACCGGAACGCCCATGCCAGTTGGTACATCGGCAATCATCTGGCCTTTGAGCACCCGGTCGCCCGGGCTGACAATGGCTTCCGCCGGCTCACCAATGTGCTGCTGCAGCGGCAGCACCAGGCGCTCGGGAATGCCAGCTGCCTGAATCGGTCGGCGGGTGGATTGCTGCTTGTTTTCAGGCGGATGAATGCCGCCGGAGAAATCCCACAGTTGCGTCATCAGGTACGGGCTCCCTGGCGATCGGTGGCAATAATGTCCGGCTCAGGCGGCGACCAGCTCCAGCTGCGGATATCCGGCTGTATGGTCACCATGTCGATACAATCCACGGGGCAGGGCTCTACGCACAGGTCGCATCCGGTACACTCACTTTCGATCACCGTATGCATGTGTTTGGCCGAACCGAGAATGGCATCAACCGGGCAGGCCTGAATGCACTTGGTGCAGCCAATGCATTCGTCTTCGCGAATCACAGCGACCCGTTTGGCTTGTTCTGCACCGTGCTCCGCGTCCAGCGGTTGGGGCTCGATATCCAGCAGGTCTGCCAGGGCCTTGATGGTGCTCTCGCCACCGGGCGGGCACTTGTTTATGGCTTCGCCGTTGGCGATGGCTTCGGCATAGGGGCGGCAGCCGGGAAATCCACACTGGCCACACTGGGTTTGTGGCAGCAGCGAGTCAATCTGGTCGACCAGTGGGTTGCCTTCCACCTTGAACCGTTCTGCAGCAAAGCCTAGCAGCCCGCCAAACACCAGGGCCAGGGCCAGCAGAACCACAACGGCAATCAGGAAACTTGTCCACATAAAACAACCGCTCCGTCAGACTGCTACCAGGCCGGTGAACCCAAGGAAAGCCAGGGCCATCAAGCCGGCGGTGATCAGGCCGATGGAGGCGCCCCGGAAGGCGACCGGCACGTCGGACACGGCGATGCGTTCACGCATGGCAGCAAACAGCACCAGCACCAGGGAGAAGCCGGCTGCAGCCCCGAAACCGTACAGAACGGATTCCACAAAGTTGTTGTTCTTGTTGATGTTCAGCAGGGCCACCCCGAGCACCGCGCAGTTGGTCGTGATCAGGGGCAGAAAAATGCCCAGCACTCGGTACAGCAGGGGGCTGGTCTTGCGGACCACCATTTCGGTGAATTGCACAACTACGGCAATCACCAGAATGAAGGTGATGGTTCTCAGGAAGGTGAGGTCCAGCGGTTCGAGCAAATAAGTATATGCCAGATAACTGCACACCGATGCCAGGGTCAGTACAAAGGTGGTGGCCAGGGACATGCCCATGGCGGTTTCCAGCTTGCCGGAAACTCCCATGAACGGGCACAGCCCCAGGAACTGCACCAGTACAAAGTTGTTCACCAGAATGGTACTGACCAGAATCAGCAAATACTCTGTCATCGGAGTGTCTCAGCCTTGCTGCTTACATTACCCGCATGCCGGGCGTGGCGCCGGAGTCCGGAGACAGGATGAAAATCTCCTTGCCACCCGGGCCTGCGGCCAGAACCATACCTTCAGACATGCCGAACTTCATTTTCCGGGGCTTCAGGTTGGCCACCATGACGGTCATACGGCCTTCCAGATCTTCCGGTTTGTAGGCGGACTTAATACCAGCAAACACGTTGCGCTCGCCATGCCCTATATCAAGTGTCAGGCGAAGAAGCTTGTCTGCGCCTTCCACATGCTCGGCTTTGACGATCTTGGCGACCCGCAGGTCCACCTTGGCAAAGTCGGGGAATTCGATTTCATCAGCCACCGGCTCCAGATCTGCCGCCGGTGCTGCTGCGGGCTGGCCAACCGCCGCTGGCATGTCTTCTTTTGAAGCATCCAGCATTTTCTCGATCTGGGCTATATCCACCCGGTTCATCAGCGGCTTGAACTTGTCGATACCGTGGTTTTCCAGCAGGGCGGCGCGGTTGTTCCAGTCCAGACGGGAATTCAGGAACGACTGCGCGGCCTCGGCGGTCTTCGGCAGCACCGGCGCCAGATAGGTCATCAGCAGGCGGAACATGTTCAGGGCATTGGTGCAGATGGCCTGCAGCTTGTCGTCCTGGCCTTCCTGCTTGGCAATCACCCAGGGCTGTTCATCGTTCACGTACTGGTTGGCGATGTCTGCAAGCTCCATGATCCGGCGCATGGCACGCCCGAACTCGCGAGTATCGTAGAACCCGGCAATCTGCTCGCCGGCGTCGATAAACTCTTTCAGTTTGTCCTGCTCGATGACCTTGCCCAGCTTGCCGTCAAAGCGCTTGGTGATGAACCCGGCGCTTCGGCTGGCGATATTCACCACCTTGCCTACCAGGTCCGAGTTCACCCGGGCGGCGAAGTCTTCCAGGTTCAGGTCCATGTCATCCACGCCGCCGGTCAGCTTGGCGGCGAAGTAGTAGCGCAGGTATTCCGGGTCCAGGTGATCCAGGTAGGTGCGGGCCATAATGAAGGTGCCGCGGGACTTGGACATCT
>CAYUNQ010000130.1:0-1851 GCA_964446185.1 uncultured Marinobacter sp.
TGATCCAGGAGGGCAACATCGGCCTGATGAAGGCGGTGGACAAATTTGAATACCGTCGGGGCTACAAGTTCTCCACTTACGCCACCTGGTGGATCCGTCAGGCCATCACCCGCTCCATCGCGGACCAGGCCCGCACCATCCGTATTCCGGTGCACATGATCGAGACCATCAACAAGCTCAACCGCATCTCCCGCCAGATGCTGCAGGAGATGGGCCGCGAGCCCACACCGGAAGAGCTGGGCGAACGCATGGACATGCCGGAAGACAAGATCCGCAAGGTGCTGAAGATCGCCAAAGAGCCGATCTCCATGGAAACCCCGATCGGTGACGATGAAGACAGCCATCTGGGCGATTTCATCGAGGATATCCAGGCCCTGTCACCGGTGGATTCAGCCACCGCTGAAGGCCTGCGCGAAGCGACCCGCTCCGTGCTGGCCGGCCTGACCGCCCGCGAATCGAAAGTACTGCGCATGCGTTTCGGGATCGAAATGAACACTGACCACACCCTGGAAGAAGTCGGCAAACAGTTCGACGTAACCCGGGAACGTATCCGTCAGATCGAAGCCAAGGCCCTGCGCAAACTGCGCCACCCTTCCCGCTCCGATCACCTGCGCGGCTTTATTGACGACCAGGGCAACGGTTAAGCGCCAACACAGTAGCGGGCGCCACCCCTCGTGGGTATAATGGCGCCCGTTTTCTTTTCCGGGCCTATAGCTCAGTTGGTTAGAGCAGGGGACTCATAATCCCTTGGTCCCTGGTTCGAGTCCAGGTGGGCCCACCAATTTTCCACAGCAATGCCTGCTTTCGAGCGGGCGTTGTTGTTTCTGGCAGCCACAAAACGTTTAGCAGTAACGATCTGGTACTATTCTTCACGAAGCAGCCGGAGCCTACTGTATGAACACTTCGAACGAGCCCGCCTGGCACAGCCAGGAAACCACCACAATCCTCAGTCAACTGGAGGCCACTGAACAGGGCCTGACCAGCGCGCAGATACCCGGGCGGCTCGAGCGTTACGGATACAACCGCCTGCCGGCACCCCCGCACAGCGGCCCCCTCAAACGCTTCCTGCTGCAGTTTCACAACGTACTCATCTATGTACTGCTGGCCGCGGCCCTGAGTACGGGCCTTCTGCAACACTGGGTAGACACCGGCGTGATCCTGGGCGTGGTCGTGATCAATGCCATCGTCGGCTTCATCCAGGAGGGTAAAGCCGAGCAAGCCCTGAAGGCGATCCGCGGCATGCTTTCGCCCAGGGCCCTGGTATTGCGCGACGGGCAGCGAAGCACCGTTCCCGCTGAAGAACTGGTCCCCGGCGACACGGTCTTCCTTCAGGCCGGAGACCGGGTACCGGCCGACCTGCGACTTTTACGCGCCCACAACATGCGCATCGACGAGGCCATGCTCACCGGCGAATCGGTGGCGGTGGACAAACAAACAGCCGCCGTTGATGCCAACGCCGATCTGGGCGATCGCAGCTGTATGGCCTTTTCCGGCACCCTGGTAGCCTTTGGCCAGGGGCAAGGCGTGGTGGTGGGGACCGGGGCGAATACCCAGATTGGCCACATTTCCACCCTGCTCGGCGAAGTGGAGACCCTGACCACACCCCTGCTAAGGGATATCGCCACGTTCGGGCGCTGGCTGTCAGGAGCCATAGTCATACTGGCCGCCATCACCTTCGGCTTCGGCTATTGGGTTCGCCACTACGACATGATGGAAACCTTCCTGGCCGCCGTCAGCCTGGCGGTGGCGGCCATCCCGGAAGGCCTGCCCGCCATCATGACCATCACCCTGGCCATTGGCGTGCAGCGCATGGCCGTGCGTAACGCCATCATCCGCCGGTTACCGGCCGTG
>CAYUNQ010000130.1:1861-2096 GCA_964446185.1 uncultured Marinobacter sp.
CGCTCGGTTCGGTGACCACCATCTGCTCCGACAAGACCGGCACCCTGACCCGTAACGAGATGACGGTAAAGACCGTACTCACCGCAGAGCACAGTTACGAGGTAGGCGGCGTGGGCTACGAGCCCCATGGAGGCTTCAGCCTGGCCGGCAAGGACGCGGCGCTTGAAGACCACCCAGTGCTGACTGAAGGGCTCCGGGGAGTACTTCTGTGCAACGATGCCGAGCTCCAGCAGCG
>CAYUNQ010000130.1:2106-7061 GCA_964446185.1 uncultured Marinobacter sp.
GACCCCACAGAAGGAGCGCTGGTGGTTGCCGGAATCAAGGCGGGGCTGGATGCCCAAAAGCTTGCCGGGCAGTACCCACGAGACGATGTGATTCCGTTCGAATCAAGCTATAAGTTCATGGCAACCCTCCATCACCACCATGAGGCGGGCCAACGCCTGCTCTTCCTCAAGGGCGCCCCCGAACGCGTTCTGGCCCTGTGTGATCGTGAGCGCACCCGGGAAGGCGATCGCTCCCTCGATCAGCAGTGCTGGGAGCAGCGTATGGACGCGATTGCCAGCCGCGGGCAGAGGCTGCTGGCGGTAGCGGTCAAGACGACGGATTCGGAGAAATCCACCCTGTCCTTCTCCGACGTTGAAGGCGGTGGCCTGACCCTGGTGGCAGTCTGCGGCCTGATCGACCCGCCCCGGGACGAAGCCATTGCGGCGGTTAAGGAATGCCAGCAGGCCGGCATTGTGGTGAAAATGATCACCGGCGACCATGCAGGGACCGCCAGCGCCATCGCCGACGAGCTGGGCATCCGCACAGCCGGTGGTGTCATCCCCGGGCACGAACTGGAGCAACTCACCG
This sequence comes from uncultured Marinobacter sp., assembly GCA_964446185.1. Classification (GTDB taxonomy): domain Bacteria; phylum Pseudomonadota; class Gammaproteobacteria; order Pseudomonadales; family Oleiphilaceae; genus Marinobacter. Next base: position 2,675 of record CAYUNQ010000130.1, read on the forward strand.
ATGCCGAGCTGGAGCGCCTGGTACACGAGGTAGACGTATTCGCCCGCGCCACCCCGGAACACAAGCTGCGCCTGGTAAAAGCCCTGCAGGCAGGCAACCAGGTGGTGGCCATGACCGGAGACGGTGTTAACGATGCCCCCGCCCTCAAGCGCGCTGATGTCGGGGTTGCCATGGGCATCAAGGGCTCCGAAGCGGCCCGGGAGGCGGCGGATATGGTGCTGGCTGACGACAACTTCGCTTCCATCGCCCATGCCGTGGAAGAAGGCCGGACCATCTACGACAACCTGCGCAAGGCGATCCTCTACATCCTGCCGACCAGCGGCGGCGAGGCGCTGACCATCATGGCTGCGGTGCTGATGGGCATTACCCTGCCCTTGCTGCCGGCCCAGGTGCTGTGGGTGAATATGGTTACAGCGGTAACTCTGAGCCTGGCTCTGGCCTTCGAGCCCGCCGAGCCCGGCGTTATGCGCCGTCGCCCTCGCGCGCCCGGCACACCAATCCTGTCCGGCTTCCTGATCTGGCGGGTGATCTTCGTTTCTGTTCTGCTACTGATCGGCACCTTCGGACATTTCCTGTGGATGCAGCAGCAGGGCGTCGCCATCGAGCTCGCCCGCACCGTGGCCATCAACACCTTGGTGATGGGCGAGATCGCCTATCTGTTTAACAGCCGCTACATCCTGGAACCTGCCGGTAACCGCGCCGGCCTTCTGGGCAGCCGCCCGGTGCTGATCGCCATAGGCGTGCTGGTGGTTCTGCAGGCGCTCTTCACCTATGCCCCGCCGTTTCAGTACCTGTTCGGCACCGCTCCCCTGGGCGGAAGGGAATGGGCCGGCATTCTGGCCTTCGGAGTGGCACTCTTCGCAGTTGTCGAACTGGAGAAGGCTATCGTCCGCCGGCTTAAAGGAGCCAGAGCTCAGATATAAGAGCGGGGACGGCTTAGCCCGACCCCGCCTGTCAGGATTCTTTACGCCACCCTGAGCGTAGCGCAGAAAAAGCAGTGCCATTTCATGGCATTAAGACTTTGGCCCGGACCTTGCTGAGTTCCACCCGTACACGCTGGATCAAGGGAGATCTTTGCAATGAAAACAAAATACCTGCTACTAAGCGCAATTACGGCCTTTGGCCTGAGCGCTGGCGCATCGGCGTACACCATCACCGGCGGCACGGATGTTGGCGGACTGGACGGTTACCTGGCACAAACCACCGGAATGAGTTCAGGGGAAGCTACCGAGACAGCCTGGGCGTCTGGCATCGTCGGAACCACTCTGACATTTGCCCACAAGAGCGATCCGGCCGACTTTTTCCAGACACTTGAAGACCCTTACGTTGTGGCTTTTGAGCTGTACTCATCCCCGTCTTACTTTCTGGTGAAAGATGCAAGAACACACGTTCTGTTCAAGAACGAAGCCAACATGGACTGGGGCGTGTTCAACCTGCTGGATTACTTCGGCGCCAACAAGCTGGAAGAGCTGCAACTCAGCCACCTGACCGAGTTCAACGGTGGCGGAACTCCGGTGCCCGAGCCCGGCACACTCGCCCTCTTCGGCCTGGGCCTTGCCGGCTTGATCGCCTCACGGCGCAAGCTGCAGAAGTAGCCAACTGCCTGTGTCGGGAAACCTTACATAGCATCCCGACACAGGCTTTTACCCACCCATTACGCTACACAACACAACGTCACATTTATCAATCAACACAATCTATCCTTTTCTCTTTGCCCCGCCGAAAAAACATTACGCTACAAAAAATCACACCAACCTGCTTTTAACTCAATGACTTAGCGCTATTTTGAGTATGCGGGCTAGCAGTACGTGGTTCTACCGACAATGATCCGTGTCAAAAATGCCAAAGTCCTCATCGGACAAGCCCAATACACTTGCCACTGAACCAAGGTAGCCAAACCCTGTGCCCGCGCCTCAGTGGACTGTCAGGTTGGTATACAACAATAACGAGCAAACGGAGTGTATTAATGGTCCTCTCTCCCCGATTTTCCGTACGGGCAGTGTCCCTAGCAGTTGCAGCAGTATCCGCCAGCCTTTCCATGAACGCCTCAGCCAGCATGGGTAACCTGGGCACCACTTACGGTGTTATGCCCATAGACGTGGCCACCGCGCAGTCGCTGTCGATGTTCAACGACCAGGTATCGGCCACCTATTACAACCCGGCCTCCCTCACCCGGGACACCCGGGGCGAGCTGACCACCGGCATCCTGCACGCCGAACAGGAGCTACGCTCCGCCAACCCGAATGCCAACGGCGACGTACTGACCAACTCCCCCAGCCAGCACGTGCTGATCGGCATGAAAACCAACCTGGGCTCCCTCACCCGCTTCAAGCACCCCATCTATCTGGGCTTCATCGCTGGTGTGGAGAAGTACGGCAAGGAGATGCTGGCGTTCAACTCGCAAACCTCCGAGAACGGCCAGTATCTTCAGTACGGCAAGGAGCCACTGTTCCTGAATGTGGGTGGTGCTACCCCGATCTGGCGCGGTATTTCTGCCGGCCTGTCGGTGCGGGTGACCCTGGACGCCACCGCCCAACTGGATGCAGTATCTACACTGGGCGGCGAGACCAGCCGTGAACGCCTGGCGGTTAATGCTGAGCCCGCCATGAAAACCATTCTCGGCACCACTGTAGATTTTGGCAGCACCTTCTGCCCGGAAAGCGACTGTTTCCTGAACGGCTGGGAGGCGGCCTTTGCTTACCGCACCAAGTCTTCCGCATCTACCACGGTAGACTCCAACATCATCGTTACCCAGACCATCCCTGACCCCGGCCTGAGCCTTGCGGTTTCCACCATCGACTCCTTCCAGCCAGAAACCTTCGTGGCCGGGATGCAGTACGCCGGTGACGGCTGGCGCGTGGGTGGCAGCCTTGAGCAGCAGAACTGGTCGGAACTGGGCGACGCGTTCGAAGGCGACACCATCCGCATGCAGAACGGCATTGCCGGGCCAAAGATCGAGTTCGACGACATCCTCATCCCCCGCCTGGGTGCCGAGTATCAGCTGAGCAAGAACTTCGCGGTGCGCGGCGGAGTGGCGTATGAAGAATCTCCCCTGAAAACCACCCGTAATCCGGACCTGAACTACCTGGATACCGACAAAATCGTGGTTGGCCTTGGTATCAGCGCCACTTACGACCGCACCCGCCTGCTGGCGTACCCGGTTCGCCTGGATCTGGGCTACCAGTACCAGCAACTGCAAGAGCGTGACTTCACCCTGGTGGACTACGACGGCAACGAAACCGACGTAACCGCAGACGGCGACGTGCACGTAATCAGCGGCTCCATCACCCTGAAGTTCTGAGGAGAAGCAGGCCATGAAACAGTTCAAGACCCTGGCACTGATCCCCGCCATGCTGCTTGCAGCCTGTGGCGGCGACAGTGACACCCAGACCATGAAAGAAAAAACCACGCCGGGCGCGATGGTGTATTCCTTCCCGATGGACGGCCAAAACGATGTCAGCCCGAAAGCCGATATCGTGCTGCGCTTCTCCCATGCCGTGGTGGATGATGAGGCCACACTGGCCCAGAAGATCAAGGTGGCAGTAAACGGTGCTGCCGTTGATTTCAACGTAAACATTGTCGATGACGGCAAAAGCCTGAAACTGGAACCTGCCACCGCACTGGATAGCGGCAGCAACTACAGCGTTACCTTTGCAGAGCCGCTTGCTGCTGAGGGGGGACGGACCATTGCCACGCCTAACGCCGTGGGCGAGCCGGGCATCCAGTTCAACACTCGCGGCGAGTTCAGCGGGCTGGCAGGGCTGGGCAACACAGCAGATCAGTTCGGCGTCGCCTGGCAGGTTCCGGCCAACGGCAGCGAATTCAAAGCCATGAACTTCTCCACGTTCCGACTGGCCATGACCCAGCCGGTCCACCCTGAGTGGCGGAAGAAGGGCGGCAGCATCGAATTGCTGGATAAAAACGGCGATACCGTACCGGCCACCGTGCTGGTTAAAGGCAACCGCATAACTGTGGACCCCTGCGTCGCCGACCGCTGTGGCAGCAAAGAAGATGTTCTGAACGCCGGCGAAACCTACACCCTTAAACTCAGCAACCTGGCCAGCCTGACCAATAGTGGTGACGACAACCGTTTCTCCGCTGAATACAGCTACACACCGCGGGACACCGGCCCGACCGTCATGCTGGAACAGCAAGCTGTGGATTCGAACGGAGGCCAAGTAGCCTCTGTGCTGAATCGCCAGCCGGTAAACGGTGTTGTGCTCAATTCTGTACTGCAGGGGGTAACCGATTCCTCGCAGCAAACCGGCTCGCTGTTTGCCGAACTGGCCTATGCGCCATCGTTTGAGGCCAACGAAGCCATACCGCTGCGCATTCCCAAGGGCAGCGTGCTGGAAAGCACCAGCCTGAATGTAAAGGTGGGCGGCAA
>CAYUNQ010000131.1:0-7017 GCA_964446185.1 uncultured Marinobacter sp.
TCCAGGTTCTGCACCTGCTCCCGCATCTGCTCGATCAGCACCTTTAAGTCCACCGCTGCGCGGGTGACGGCGGCATCGATGCTCTTGCTGCTCAGGGTATTGGCCTCCCGGTTCAGCTCCTGCATCAGGAAGTCGAGGCGCCGGCCGATAGCATCGTCGTTTTGCAGGGTATCGGTGACTTCACTGATATGGGCATCCAGGCGGTCCAGCTCTTCAGCCACGTCACTTTTCTGGGCCAGCATGACCATCTCCTGGGCCACGCGCTCCGGGTCCAGTTCCACCTTGGCTTTCTCAAAGCGATCCCGAAGGTTCTGCTCCTGGGCAGCCAGCAGCTGGGGCATTTTCTCCCGAACCTCCGCCACCAGCTTACCCATGGTGGTCAGACGGTCCTCGAACAATGGCCGCAGGCGCTCACCTTCCCGTTCACGAACCGTCATCAGCTCCTTGACGGTTTCCGCGAACAGCCCCGCTGCCGCTTCCTTGGCTGCGCTGTAATCCTTCTCCGGCAACGACATCACCCCAGGCCAGCGGAGAATATCCAGTGCGTTGATGTGGGCCGGGTTATCCAGCATACGGTTAATATGGTTGGCTGCCTCATTCACCGCCTGGGCCATTTCATCGCTGATCTCGAAGCTCTGCACCTCGCTCTCCACCGACTGCAGGCGCATGGAGATATCCACCTTGCCCCGCTTCAGCCCCTGCTTGCGCAACTCCTCCCGAAACCGGTTTTCCAGTTCACGGAAAGCCTCCGGCAGGCGGAAAGACGGCTCCAGATAGCGGTGGTTTACGGTACGGATCTCACAGGTGAGAGTACCCCAGTCACCCCGGGTATCCTTGCGGGCAAAAGCAGTCATGCTGCGGATCATAATGGCTCCAGTCGTATTGAACAGAGTTTCGAGTTTAACAGGCAAACACCCGGAGCAGCGAACTCGACCAAATGCTATACTCCGTGCCCTTTCAAAATCCCCGACCGGCACCAGCCGGACATTTATTCCCAACAACAGGACACACTATGCGACCAAGCGGCAGAACGCCCGAGCAACCCAGAGACGTCCGCATCACCCGCAACTACACCCGCCATGCTGAAGGTTCGGTGCTGGTTGAGTTCGGAGACACCAAAGTCATCTGCACCGCCTCGGTAGAAAACAAGGTACCGCCCTTCCTGCGCGGCGAAGGCAAAGGCTGGATCACCGCCGAATACGGCATGCTGCCCCGCTCCACCGGCAGCCGCATGGGCCGCGAAGCCGCCCGCGGCAAACAAGGTGGCCGCACCGTAGAAATCCAGCGCCTGATCGGCCGCAGCCTGCGCGCCGCGGTAGACCTCGAAGCCCTGGGCGAACACACCATCACCATCGACTGCGACGTCATCCAGGCCGACGGCGGCACCCGCACAGCGGCCATCACCGGCGGCTGCGTGGCACTGGTAGACGCCCTGAACCACCTGGTAGCCACCAAACGCCTGAAGCGATCCCCGCTCAAGCATATGATCGCGGCCGTTTCAGTGGGTATGTACAAAGGCATTCCGGTAGCCGACCTGGACTACCCGGAAGACTCGGAAGCCGAAACCGACATGAACGTAATCATGACCGATCAGGGCGGCTTCATCGAAATCCAGGGAACGGCCGAAGGCGCACCGTTCGAACAAACAGAACTGGACGCCATGCTGGCGCTGGCAAGGAAAGCGATTAATCAGTTGTTTGAACTGCAGAAAGAAGCTTTGAGCGCATAGGCCTGACGGCCTACTGAAAGCTAGCGGGTTCGGAGGGGGAAGCCTTTCCGGAACCGTCTCCGGCCAGGGATGGCCGGAGTCGAGCGCACAGGGATGTGCTTGTAGCGTGTTCCGGAAAGGCTTCCCCCTCCGGACACGCGACCGACTATCTCAAAGCTTAGAAGCCGATTTCGATATCGTAGTCCATGATCACCGGCGCGTGGTCAGAAAACCGCGTACCGTCATCAATCCAGCCATCGCGAATGGTCTTGCGAATCCCCGGCGTCAGCAAATGGTAATCCACCCGGATACCGGCCTTCTTACGTGAACCTTCGGTCTGCTCCGGCCACCAGGTAAACTGATTACTCTGCTTGTTGATTTCACGGAACGCATCGATACATCCCATCTCATCAAACAAACGATCCAGCCAGGCGCGCTCATGGGGCAGGAATCCAGAGAAATCCGTCTTGTGGTACAGAGGGCTGGCGTCGGTTACATGGTGAGCCGTCTGCAAGTTGGCACAGAAAATGAACTGACGACGCTTGCGCAGGGTTTTCTGCATGTGCACGCCAAAGGCTTCCATGAACTCGTCTTTGTGGTCGAGAACCGTCAGGTCGTCTTCGCCGGTCAGCTCTTCTTCGCGACCCAGGGCACAGGGCGCCAGCACACAGGCTACGGATACCTTGTCAAAATCCGCCTGGATAAAGCGGCCTTCACGGTCGGCCTGCTCATTGGCAAAGCCGTACATGATGGCTTTCGGGAAGTGGCGGGTATAAATGCCCACACCGCCGTGCTCGTTCAGCTCGCCGTCGATGAAGTAGGCCTCATACCCTTCCGGAATCAGGTTCTTGTCTTCAACTTCGTAGGCACGCATCCGGTGGTCCTGAACACAGACCACATCAGCGTCCTGCTCCGCCAGCCAGTCGAAAAAGCCCTTCTCAACAGCTTGCTCCAAGCCATTGACGCTGATTGATACTACGCGCATACGTGTTCCCTGATTCGGTTTGTGTAGTATGATACCGGTTTTACGCTTTAATTAAAGATCCTATCCCGCCAGAAGCCTTGCCATGCATGACTATCAGCAAAAATTTATCGAATTTGCCATTCAGCGGAACGTACTGCGTTTTGGAGAATTTACACTCAAATCCGGGCGCACCAGTCCGTACTTTTTCAATGCCGGACTGTTCAACACCGGCGACGACCTACTGCAATTGAGCAAAGCCTACGCCGCCGCGATAGCACGCAGTGGGCTGGATTATGACATTATTTTCGGACCTGCCTATAAGGGCATTCCGTTGGCTACCGTTACTGCCATGGCCCTTGCAACAGACGGTAACAGCAAACCCTTTGCCTTTAACCGCAAAGAAAAGAAAGATCATGGCGAAGGCGGTAATATTGTTGGCGCCCCGTTGCAGGGTAAAGTACTGATTGTGGATGATGTGATCACCGCAGGTACCGCCATCCGGGAGTCCATTGATATTATCCGGGCCGCCGGGGCCGAGCCGGCCGGCGTACTGATTGCCCTGGACCGCCAGGAAAAAGGTAATGGCGAACTTTCAGCCATCCAGGAAGTCGAAAAAGAGTTCGGCATTCCGGTAGTCAGCATTATCCACCTTGAACAGGTGCTGGACTACCTGAAGTCCAATCCCGACTTCGCCGGCCATGCTGAAAGCGTGGCCAGCTACCGGGACCGTTACGGAGTCTGACAAATGCAACACCGCGTGATCGCATCTCCGGTTCTCGCCGGCCTTGTCGCCTTGGGGCTGCTGGCCTCTGCCGGCACACAGGCGGCCATGTATCGTTACACGGATGAAAACGGACAGCTGGTGATCGGCAATACCATTCCCCAGGAAGCCACCAAGCGCGGCTACGACATTCTCAGCGACAATGGCCGGGTCATAGAAACCGTACCCCGCGCGCTGACCGCTGAAGAAATTGCCGCCCGGGAAGCGGCGCGGGAAGCCGAAGAAGAACGCCAGCGCCAGCTGGAGTTCGAGCGCGAGCAGAACCGGCAACTACTGAAGCGCTTCAGCCATCCGGACCAGGCCACCCGGGCCATGCACCGGAAGATCCAGGAGCTCAACAGCATTATCCAGCTGAAGCGGGGCAACATCAGTGTGATTTCCGGGCAGCTGGACGCCGAACAGAGCCGGGCTGCCGACATGGAGCGGAGCGGGCGTGAAATCCCCAAAGCAACGCTGGAGAGAATCCAGCGCCTGGAAGCCCAGATCCGCGACGTGGAGCGGGAGATTTCAAGCCAGCACCTTGAAATCGAGTCGTTCAGAAAAGCCTACGAGGAAGATATTCTGAGGTTGGAGGAAATTACCGGAGAGAAACGGACCGTACCGCTGAACCCCAACCCAACAACTCCTGCCCCGGAAACAACAAAGGGCGCTCAATGAGCGCCCTTTGCTTTTTTTACTACTTGCCGGAATCAGGCTGAAGCAGCTTCTTTCTTTGTGGCAGTCTTGCGGGCAGTGGTTTTGCGCGCAGCCGGCTTGGCGGTGGCTACTGCTTTCTTGGCATCCTGAGCGGCCTCGGAAACATCTTCCGCAATCTCGGATACCGCATCGGCACCTTCAGCCGCTTCTTTCTCCAGCTTGGCAACCAGCTCGGCAGCAAAGTTACCGAAACGGCCGTTCAGGGAACGCAGCTGCTCGAACAGGCTCTCGGAGTAACCGTTGTAACGCTTGCGCAGGCTCTTGACGCTGTACTCACGGGCTTCCGCTTCCAGCTTCTCGGCGTAGTCGAACGGCTTGGAGGCCAGCTTCTTCTGCTGCTCTTCCGCGGCGTTGATACCCTTCTCTACGATGTCCTGCAGTTGTTCCTGGTAGGATTTAAGTTTACCCATGATGACTCTCCTGACGTTTCAGACGTTCGTGATTTTCCGAAATCTGCCGGCACTTCGGTTAACAACGCAGCCGGCTTTGGCAACTTTCACTGTCAGGTTACGGGTAAAAATTAGAATGTTCATACTAGAACCATTCAGTTAATCACCAACGGAAAATCACCCAGCTGGGAATCAGCAAGTCTGAATCGGTATCCTGCACCCAGCCACCGCCATCGGCGGGCACCAGGTAGTATTCCGGACCGGTTTCCGGTACCACCTTGATTTCCATAAGCTGGCCGTTTACCCGGTACTCATAGAACACTTCCTTCTCTCCGGGGCGGATCACAATCTCCGGGCCACCTTCGGGCGGCTGGTAATCGGAAATCACCAGCGGCTCCTGTGGCGTGACCACCGGAACAGTATCCAGGGCCCCCTCATCCTGGGCCAGAACCGGTACAGAGATACAGCCCAGCAACAGGGCGGAACAGGCGATTCGTTTCATTTTCGTGGTACCCTTTGATTCATCTTTCTGGCTAGCGTTACACAAGCCAACCCACGCTTCAATCAGAATCCGGACCCGTTTTGACATGACTGAGAAAAAGACCCCACCCGTGGTTCTGGTAGACGGATCTTCCTACCTGTTCCGTGCCTACCACGCCCTGCCCCCGCTCACCACTAGCAAGAACCATCCCACCGGCGCCATCAAGGGCGTAGTGAGCATGTTACGGCGGCTGGAGCAGGACTTCCCGGAATCCAAAGTGGTGGTGGTGTTCGATGCCAAGGGCAAAACCTTCCGGCACGACATGTACGAAGAGTACAAAGCCAACCGGCCACCCATGCCGGAAGACCTGGCCATGCAGATCGAGCCGATTCATAACATTGTCCGCGCCATGGGCCTGCCGCTGCTGATCGTGCCCGGGGTAGAAGCCGACGACGTGATCGGCACCCTGGCCCACGAGGCCACCAGCAAGGGCATTGATGTGGTGGTGTCGACCGGCGACAAAGACATGGCCCAGCTGGTGAGCGACCACGTTACCCTGATCAACACCATGACCGAAACGGCCATGGACAGGGACGGCGTGGTGGAGAAGTTCGGCGTAACGCCAGAGCAGATCATCGACTACCTGGCCCTGGTGGGCGACAAGGTGGACAACATCCCGGGCGTGAATAAATGCGGCCCGAAAACCGCCGTAAAGTGGCTGCAGGCGTATAACGACCTGGACAACCTGATCGAACACGCCGGCGAAATCAAAGGCAAGATCGGTGAATACCTGCGCGAGGCTACCGACACCCTGCCCCTGAGCCGGGAACTGGCCACCATCCGCCTGGATGTGGAGCTGGAATTCGGGCTCGAAGACCTCACCGAGCGTGAACAGGATGACGACAGCCTGCTGGAGCTGTTCAAGGAATACGAATTCCGCAGCTGGATTGCCGAGCTGGAAAACGCAGGATCTGCCAGCGACAAGAAAGCCGCCGCCTCTGAGCCGGAGCCGACCAAGGCCATTGAGAAACAGTACTCGGTGATCACCGAACAGGCGGAGCTCGACAAGTGGCTGGAACGCCTGAAAGCCGCCGACCAGTTCGCCTTCGACACCGAAACCACCAGCCTGCGTTACATGGACGCCGAAATTGTCGGCGTCTCCTTTGCCATCGAGCCGGGCGAAGCAGCCTATGTGCCCCTGGGCCACGATTACATGGGCGCACCGGACCAACTGGACCGAGACGACGTACTGGCCCAGTTCAAACCGCTGCTGGAAGACCCTGCCATCAAAAAGATCGGCCAGAACCTGAAGTACGACAAGAACGTGCTGGCCAACCACGACATCCACCTGGAAGGCATCAGCGATGACACCATGGTGGAGTCTTACGTGCTCAACTCCGTGGCCACCCGCCACGATATGGACAGCCTGGCCCGGGAGTACCTGGGTGAGCAAACCATCACTTACGAATCCATCGCCGGCAAGGGCGCCAAGCAGCTCACCTTCAACCAGATTGACCTGGAAAAGGCCGGGCCCTACGCCGCCGAAGACGCCGACATCACCCTGCGCCTGCACCAGGCCCTGAGCCCGAAACTGAAAGAAACCGGCAAACTGGAATCCGTCTACCGCGACATCGACCTGCCCCTGGTGCCGGTGCTCTCGCGCATGGAACAACGTGGCACCCTGATCAGCGCGAGCACCCTGCGCCAGCACAGCCAGGAACTGGCCGAGCGTATGGCGGAACTGGAGAAAGAAGCCCACGAAGTTGCCGGCGAAAGCTTCAACCTGGGCTCCACCAAGCAACTGCAGGCGATTCTGTACGACAAGTTCGGCCTGCGGGTGATCAAGAAAACCCCCAAAGGCGCGCCCTCCACCGCAGAGCCGGTGCTGCAGGAGCTGGCCCATGAGCACGAACTGCCCCGGCTGATTGTGGAACACCGCAGCCTGAGCAAGCTCAAGTCCACCTACACCGACACCCTGCCGGAGCTGATTCACCACCG
>CAYUNQ010000132.1:0-7013 GCA_964446185.1 uncultured Marinobacter sp.
CTGGCCGAGTGTTTTGCCAAACGCACCAAGGGACACCCGGTGGTGGGCGACAAAGTGACTCTTGGGGCCGTTACCCTGGTGGCCCGGGCCACTGAGGCCGACCAGGTCACCAAGGTGGGCCTGAAGATGGGCTCGTCACAAAATGGCTGACCAGCCCCGCCGCCACCAAAAAATGTAACAAAACCCTTTATCAATCCCGGTGCCGGCTGTGTTATAACCTCCATGGACAAAGTTTAACCATTGGATAGCTATTGCCGGCACTATGATTTTCCGAGCCTTTCTTATCGTCCTGGTCACATTGCTGACTCCCTTTGCCGGTGCTTCCGAGCTGTTAGCCCGGGCCGATACCCGCATGACTCCGGCCATTCCGGAACCTGAGCTTGCAGATCATTTCGAAATTACCCAGGTACTGGTCAATAAAAGTGAGCGCCGCCTGCACCTGCTCAGTGGCGACCGCAAGGTCCGCAGTTACCGGATTTCTCTGGGCGATAACCCGGTGGGACACAAGCTGTATGAAGGTGACTCCCGCACGCCTGAAGGCGACTACACCCTTGACTGGCGCAATCCGGAGAGCGATTTCTACAAATCCATTCACATCTCCTATCCCAGCCCGAAAGACCGGGAGCTGGCCCAGGCCTGGGGGCTGGACCCCGGCGGCAGCATCATGATTCACGGCCTGCCCAACGATGCAGGCGACCTGGCGTTTGCCTATGTGGGTCTGGACTGGACAGAGGGCTGCATTGCCGTGACCAATGAAGAGATGGATGAAATCTGGGCCCTCGTCAACGACGGCACCCCCATCCGGATAATGCCCTGACCCAGGTACGTTTATGACACGTCGATTAAGTTGTTGTCATAAGCTAAGAATTTTTACCTATCCTCAGTTAACATTTTGGTTCATAGTGTTTTACACTGTTTGACGACTCCGGTAGTCATTGCCTATAAGGCATAGCTGACAGGAAGTTGTCTATACTGACTCCTGGATCACAGGAAATAAAACGACCAATAAGGGGATTTACCATGCGTAAACTGACGATCGCTGGGTTTGCACTGGCCACTGCTCTGACTGCAGGTTGTGCCACTACTGATCAAGCTGCTATCGACGAAGCGAATGCAACTGCAAGCTCCGCCGAGCAGACTGCTAACAACGCTCTGAACACTGCTAACAGCGCTGCCAGCTCCGCTCGCACTGCTCAGCAGACTGCTGAAGAAGCCCTGGCTGCTGCCCGCGCTGCTCAGAAGTCCGCTGACGAAGCGAACGAGCGCGCCAAGCGTATGCTGGAGCGTGCCAGCCAGAAGTAAGGCTGACGCAAAGCAGAAAAAGGCCGGTTCAACCGGCCTTTTTTGTGGGCGTTTGGAAAGTCAGGGAGTTACTGATCCAGCTTGTCAGGTGCCTTGTTTCCGGACTGATTGTCCAGAAAGTTCTTGATCATATCCATCGGCAGCGGGAACACGATGGTGGATGAGTTGTTGTTGCTCATATCCGCCAGGGTCTGCAGGTAACGCAATTGCATGGCCCCGGAGTTGGCCGACATCACCTCAGCCGCCTCGACCAGTTTCTTCGAAGCCTGCAATTCACCTTCGGCGTGGATCACCTTGGCCCGCCGCTCCCGTTCGGCTTCGGCCTGCCGGGCGATGGCACGGATCATCGATTCATTCAGGTCTACGTGCTTGATCTCCACGTTGGACACCTTGATACCCCACTCCTCGGTCTGGGTATCGATGATCTCCTGGATATCCGCGTTCAGCTTGTCGCGCTCCGACAACATCTCGTCCAGGTCATGCTTACCCAGCACCGAACGCAGGGTGGTCTGGGCCAGCTGGCTGGTCGCCGCGCCATAGTCTTCCACCCGGATAATCGCCTTTTCCGGGTCCACCACCCGGAAATACAATACGGCATTCACCCGCACCGTCACGTTATCCTTGGAGATCACATCCTGGCTGGGCACATCCAGGGTGATCACCCGAAGGTCTACCCGAACGATCTGCTGGATACCGGGAATCACGATAATCAGGCCCGGCCCCTTCACGCCCTGAAAGCGCCCCAGGAAGAACACCACGCCCCGCTCGTATTCGGGCAGGATCTTGATGGCTGACCCGAGGATCAGCAACAACACCACAGTGGGTGCGAGATAGGGAATGAAGTCACCCAGATTCATACGGCCTCCTTGTATTGCCTGTGATTGTTCTACCTTGTTTCAGACTCCGACTCGGGTTCTACCCGAAGGGTCAGCCCGTCAATACCGGTTACCCTGACCTCCATGCCGTCGGTTACGGGGGAGAAACTCCGGGCATTCCAGCGCTCGCCACTAACCCACACATGACCACGAAACTGATCATGGTCCGGAATGAAATCATCGAGGGCCTGCCCGCGTTCGTGCACCATCTGCTCACTGCCACTGACCGGGTGCCGCCGGCGCAAACCGATAAAGCGGGTCACCGTCCACAACATAAAGCCACCGGCCACCACCGCCGTTCCGCCAATGGTCGGCAGGGAAATCTGCCGGTGGCTGCCATCCATCAGGATCACCGAACCGGTCACAAAGGCGACAATGCCGCCAATACCCAGTATCCCGAAGCTGGGCACAAAGGCTTCTCCCACAATGAATGCCAGCCCCAGCATAATCAGGGCCAGGCCGGCATAGTTCACCGACAGCACCTGAAACGCGAACAACGCCAGTACCAGACTGATGGCACCGATCACTCCCGGCACGATGGCGCCCGGATTGGACAGCTCGAAAATGATGCCGTAGAAACCAATGATCATCAGGAAGTAGGCAACGTTGGGGTCGGTAATCACCGACAGCAGCCGGGTGCGCCAGTCCGGATCAGAGCGCACCAGCTCCAGCTCTGCCGTTGCCAGCTCCCGCTCACCGCTCGCCATCTGCACGGTGCGGCCGTCAATGGCCTCCAGCAGGGACCGGAGATCAGGCGCCACCACCTCAATAACGTTCAGTTCCAGCGCCTCGGTTGCCCCCAGGTTCACCGCCTCACGGACGGCTTCTTCTGCCCAGTCGGCGTTCCGGCCGTGGCGCTCGGCCAGGCCGCGAATGTAGCTGACGGCGTCTTCCAGCACCTTGCGTTCCATGGCGGTCTCGCCCCGGCGCTTTGCCGGTTCAGCCGGAGTATCTTCGGTCTCGCCGGAAGCGTCTTCCGGAGCGCTGTCTGCAGGGGATTCCGGTTCCGGAGAGCCGGGCAGGCCACCCATTTGTACCGGTGTGGCAGAACCCAGATTGGTGGCGGGCGCCATGGCCGCGATGTGGCTGCCGTAGAGGATATAGGTACCGGCGCTGGCTGCACGGGCGCCATGGGGAGAAACATAGGTAGCAACGGGTACTTCAGAGGCAAGGATGGTCTTGATGATTTCCCGCATGGAGTCCATCAGGCCACCCGGGGTGTCCAGCTCCAGAATCACCAGCCCGGCATTGTCCTGCTCGGCCCGGCGAATACCCCGGGTTACGTAATCCATGGTGGCGGGACCGATGGCACCTTCTACCGTCAGTACCAGCGCTGTTCCACGCTGATCCTGCTGGGCCAGCACCTGCCAGGACAAGCTCACCAGGGCCAGCAGGGCTCCGGCCAGGAACATCAGCCCCCAGAAGGTCGCCCTTTGGCGGCTGGATCGACTCTGGAATGGCGGTGTACGCATCATGCCCTCCGGTCGGGATGGTCAGAACATGCGTGCCAGAACGGCCTCCGGCAAGCGCCTGATAATGAAACCCAGCGGTGCCCAGGGCCAGGCCGGTACAAAATGCTCGGCCTTTCCAGCTTCTATGGCTTTCACCATAGCACGGCAACCGGTCTGTGCATCCACAATAAACGGTGTACTCTTCACCTTTTCGTTGATCTCGGTGCGAATGTATCCCGGGTACAGGGTGGTCACACGGATCGGCGAACGGCGCTTTTTAAGTTCGACCCGCAAACCCTCGCAAAGTGCCGCAAGGCCCGCCTTGGTAGCGGCGTAGGTGGTCACGTTGCCCGGCATTCCGCGCACCGCCGTTACAGAAGATACGGCCACCAGGTGGCCATGGTTCTGGGCCCGGAAAATTTCCATGGCCGCTTCCATCTGGGCCAGCGCCGCCACAAAGTTGGTTTCGGCGGTTTGCCGGTTTGCCTCGAAGCGCCCGGTACCCAGGGGCTGGCCCTTGCCAATGCCGGCATTCACAATGATCCGGTCCAGCTGGCCGAACTGCTGGTGAAAGGCCTGAAACACCTCCCGCACCTGGTCATGGTTATTCACATCCAGCGTCAGCAGGCTGATGCGGATGCCCGGGTACTGCTGTTCCAGTTCGGTTTTAAGGACCTCCAGCCGCTCGGTGCGCCGGGCGCACAAGGCCAGGTGATCGCCTCTGGCGGCAAACTCCCGGGCCATGCCTTCACCCAGGCCGGAGCTGGCGCCGGTAATCAGAATGGTTCGGCTCATAGGGGCTTTCCTTGTTCCGCGCTCAGTGTGCTCGTACCGTCAGAAGTACAGGGTCTGACCGGGCTTGGGCTCTTGTTTTGGTGCCGGGCTTGCGGTTTTGTCCGAGGCCACCTGAGTCAGCTTTTCGCCAATCAGGGTAGGAATACCATCGGCCTGATCCACCGCAACCTCGATAGCCTGACGCTTAACCTGCACATCCGGATGCTCCGCCACAAACGCCTCAACCCTGTCGAACACCTGCTGCCACAGGTTGTCCCGGTCGTCGGCCGTGTAGTCTTCACGGGGACGGTGCACTTCAAGCCAGACTTCACCACCGGAAATACCGACTTTTACCGGTTCGCGAATAACGCGCACCGGGGTGCCTTTGCCGACCTGGTAGACAAACCGCGAGATGTCTTCGTTGTACATCCGGAAGCAGCCATGGCTGACCGCCATCCCCACCCCGAACTGTTTGTTGGTGCCGTGAATCAGGTAACCCTTCTCGCTGAGCAGCAATGCATGGGTGCCCAGCGGATTGTCTGGCCCCGGGGGAATCATCCGCGGCAGGTATTCACCGGAAGCCTCATATTCGGCGCGGACGCTCGCAGGCGGGTACCAGGCCGGCGACTCCAGCGGCATGGTAACTTCGGCGTTGGTCAGCGGTGAGGGGTTTTCCTCGGTACCCACGCCTACCGGATACACTTGCACGCCATCTTCCGCGAAGTAGTAAAGACGGTATTCGGCCAGGTTGATCACAATCCCCTTGCGTGGCACATCCGGCAGCACATACATGCGGGGCAGGGTAATCAGGGTGCCCTCGCCAGGCAGCCAGGGGTCCACCCCCGGATTGGCTTTCACCAGTTCCAGATAGCCCATGGCAAGCTCGTTGCCAAGCCCGGCGAAGGTATCTTCATAGGCCGTGGTGAACACCTCCAGCTGCCCCGCAAGGTCTCCGTTAAACGGAAAGGTCGGCACTCTGGGGGAGCGGTCATCTTCAACCACGGCACTGGCCTGCAGCAGGGAGCTGGCAAACAAAAACACCATGGGCCACAAGAAACGGCACTTCAACTGCATAGTCACTCTTTCCTGTTCAAAATCTTGCCACACCAGATGACCGGTGAAGGCGTCAGGAGTTCATCAATGTTGTCCATATGGTAACCACCGCCAGCACGACAAACAGAATGCTGGCACTGATCCGTGCCGTGGCCAGGGGCAGGCGCTCCATCAACCAGCGGCCCGCCAGGATCACCGGTACGTTAGCGATCAGCATACCAACGGTGGTACCGATAATAACCCAGAATGTCTCGGTATACCTTGCCGCCAGTACCACCGTGGCTATCTGGGTCTTGTCGCCGATCTCGGCCAGGAAGAACATGATGGTGGTGGCCATAAAGGCCCCCATACCCAGAAACTTCGAGTCATCGTTGTCGTCTTTATCCGGCACCAGCAACCACAGGGCAATGGCAACAAAGCTCACGGCAAGAATCCAGGGCAGCCAGGCTGCCGGAATCTGTGCCGCCACCCAGGCGCCAATCCAGGCGGACAGCGCATGGTTAAGCACGGTGGCAACCAGGATGCCCAGGATAATAGGGGTGCGGGTTGCGTAGCGGGCAACGAGGAACAAAGACAACAGCTGGGTTTTGTCACCGATTTCGGCGATCGCTACGGCGAGGGTTGACGCGAGGAACGCATCCATTCAGAAAGACCTCCGGAGAATAAAATTGGCGCCAGAACTCAGCTGCGCATTTTCCAGACAGGGATAGCGGCTACCGCTACGAACACTGCGACCAGCCACCAGGCCGACTGGAAAGCGGAAAAGGTGGGATCGCCACCCTGATGCTCTCCAAACTCGATGGTCAGCGCCACTACGTTAACGCCCAGTGCGCCACCGAGTTGCCGGGCAAAGTTGATGGTGCTGGAACCCGCCCCCATCAGCTCCGGCGGCAAGGGGTTCATGGCCCCGGTCGACAGCGCCGGCAACATGAAACCGATGCCAATCCGCCCCAGAATGGCCCAGAATGCCAGCCAGCCAAAACCCACCAGGTGCCCGGTGACCGCAAACAGCACCGCCGACAGGGCAAACACCACAATACCAAACAACACCAGGCTGCGGGCACTGCGCCGGTCTGCCAGCCGCCCGGCCAGCGGGAAGGTCATGCCCAGCATGATACCGGCAGGCAACATCAGCAGGCCAGCCTCGGTTGCGGAGAAGCCGAGCGTGGTCTGTACAAACAGCGGAATCAGGTATGTAGAGCCAAACAGCGCCAGGCCCAGCGCCATGGCCCCCAGAGTGGCAAACAGGAATACCGGACGGCGCAGCAAGTCCAGTTTTATCAGAGGATAACGGGCCGTGCGGGCACGGAACAGGAATGCCGCCAGCAGGGCAACCGCGACCATGCCCTGAACCAGCACCCGGACTTCCTGGCCTGTCAGTTCCTGCAGGCGGGTCAGGGTGTCCAGGGTCAGCGCGATCAGACCGCCCAGCAATGCCAGGCCGAGAAAATCGAAGGGATAATTGGCCGGCCGGGAGCGGGGTAATGGCAGAAAACGCCAGGCCATCCACACCCCGAGCAGGGTGACCGGGGCCGGGGCGTACATTACATAGCGCCAG
>CAYUNQ010000133.1:0-6895 GCA_964446185.1 uncultured Marinobacter sp.
TAGGCGCACATCAGCAGGCCGTCGCACAGTTTATTGATCAGCCTGGGAATGCCGCCGCTGATCTTGTGAATCTCCCGCACGGTTTCTTCATCGAACAGTTTGTTGCCGCCATGGCCGGAAACCAGTAGCCGGTAATCAATATACTCGGCGGTTTCTGCCGGAGTGAGGCCCTCTAGGTGGAAAAACAGTTTTACCCGCTGGGCCAATTGCGGAATCGATGTTATGGCCTGTCTCAGTTCCGGCTGGCCGAGCAGGATGACCCGCATGGATGGCCCGCCCATACTTTCCATGCCGGTGAGCATGCGGATATCTTCCAGGTTCTCCCGGGTCAGGTTCTGGGCTTCATCGATGGTCAGCACCACCGGGGTGCCTTCCCGCGCCATGCTCTCCAGATACTCGGTAATCTGGAACAGCATGGCCACCTTGGTGTCGTCTTTCACTTCCAGCCCGGCCTTGCGCAGGATCAGGGCAAACAGGTCCCGGGATTCCAGGTTGGTGTAGGAAATGTTCAGCAGCTTGAGGTTGCCTTCCAGGTTCCGGATGGTTTTCTTCAGCAGAGTGGTCTTGCCCGAGCCAATCTCGCCACTGATCACCACAAAACCTTCCGAACTCCAGATGGCAGAAGACATGTACACATAGGCCCGGGAATGCTGCTGGCTCATGTAGATGAAATCGTCTTCCGGGGTGATACGGAAGGGGTGTCGATGTAGTCCGAAGAAGTCCAGGTACATAGTCAATTCCTGTGGAATACTCAGGCTATGCCGAGAATCTGCCGGGTGCTGAGGGTTTGCCGATCCGGGCTGTAGGCGCGGAAGCTCTCGCTGACGGTGCTGAAGCGGAAATCCTGCAGCAGTTGCTCCAGCCGCTGCTCGCACTTGTCCAGATTGGTGTAGTGGCGGAACCGGGAGAACCAGCTGGCGTTATTAAACCTGGGTTGCTCCGGGTCGACCTCCCAGGGGTGGAGGTAGAACATCTGGGGGCGATGGCCGTTGCCGGAGGCGTTGTTGAACAGATAGCGGAACAGCGGGTATGGGAACTGGCGGAAATAGCCGCCACCCGCTGCCGGAACCGGTAAGCCGAGTACCCGAGCCGTGGTTAGCGGAAATTCCTGTAACAAGGCCCCGTTTTCCGTACGGATGGTGTAAGGCGCCCGGGGTGAGCCGGGGATACCGTAGTTGTCATGCCTGACCGGAAAGATGCTGGAGTCCCAGCGAAAACCGCATTCAGCAAGGATGTCGAGGGCCCACAGCGAATCCTTGGTGATGGAATAGCTGGCGGCCCGGTAGCCGTGCACCGCTTTGCCGGTAAGGTCTTCAAGAAGGGCTTTGGAACGCCGGGTTTCCTGCCGGAAGGTTTCCGGAGATTGCCGGTAAATCAGCTGGTGACTATAGCCGTGGGAGGCAATCTCATGGCCTGCGCGATCAATCTCCCGAACCAGTTCCGGGTAGTGTTCCGCCACCCAGCCCAGCACAAAGAAAGTTGCCTTGACCTGGTGCCGTTCAAACAGATCAAGAAGCTTGCGGGTGTTCTGTTCCACACGGGAAGGCAAGGTTGGCCACTGTTCCGGTTTTATTACACCGGATAGCGCTGCCACGTGAAAATAATCTTCCACATCTATGCTCATGGCATGTAGCGGCTGGTCAGACGGCATCCGGTCTGGCATAGGAGTTCCTTCCCTGTATGGCTTGCACTGATTTTCACCCACAGCTGGCTTGAAAACAATCAATCCCTGATAAATATTAAAGACAAAAGTTAAAACAATGTAAAAAGATGTTACAAAAAGATACAATCGGCTTGAGCTTGGCAAGAGCCAGGCGCAGAATGGAAGTTGTACAAAAAGGGAACAGTTTCGCTGTGGCGATCCTGTAAACAGGTTGCGTTGTCGTTGGCAGTTTCCGGCAGCCGACAAGGAAGTTTAACGTGTCATATATACGTTTCCGAAAACATTACCTCCACATACCGTACCTGGTATTGGCGGTGCTTGAATTTGTGGTTCTGTTGGGCATATTCGTGGTGCTGGCGGTAGCCTACCCGTTCGCGGGAGGCCAGGCCGCGCCTGAGGATGTGTACTCATCAGTACTGTTTGCCGGCATTCTTAGCTTGGGTACCCTGGCTATGGGTGGCTACACCGGTATTGTCCAGGAAACGGTCGCCCAGCTTTATTTTCGTACCCTCGTTGCTTACTGCTTCCTCGGTGGCATCGGCCTGATGCTGGTCTATGCCTTCCTTCCTGCGCTGGATCCCGGCAGCACCAATCTGTTCTGGGCCGTTCTGTTGTGTTCCTTCGCCGTCATTATGCTGCGCCGCAGCTTCTCGGCGCTGGTGGATTCCGAAAAGCTGGTGCGCCGCGTTGTTATCTTCGGTTCCGGCGATTTCGCTGCCCGGATGCTGGCGGAGTACGACCGCAACATGCGGGCACTGGGCGTTCGTATCCTGGGATGCATATCTGATTCCGCCTCTCCCTCTGTTGCAGCTGACCGCCTGATTACCGCGCCGGCAGATATCTACCAGTACTGCCGGCAAAACCGTATCTCCGAAATCGTCGTGCTGCAGCAGGAGCGCCGGAAAAATGAAGGTGGCTGGTTACCGGTTCCGGAGCTGATGGAATGCAAGTTGCGGGGTATTGCGGTCACCAACGGGGTCGATTTTTATGAGCGGGAGCTAAAAAAAGTCAAGCTCGACCTGGTGCACCCGTCGTGGATTGTTTTCTCCGAAGGCTTTCAGGCATCCCGGCGCCAGCAGTGGACCAAGCGCCTTGTGGATCTCACCCTTGGTTTGCTCCTGCTGGTACTTACCCTGCCATTTATGGTGTTTACCGCCATTGCCATCCTGATGGAAACCGGCGGCCCGGTTATTTACAGCCAGACCCGGGTCGGCCTGCTGGGCCGGGAGTTCCGGATCTTCAAATTCCGCAGTATGCGCCAGGACGCCGAGAAAGACGGCAAGGCCCAATGGGCTTCCGCCAACGATAGCCGGGTAACCCGGGTTGGCGCTTTCATCCGCAATACCCGGCTTGATGAACTGCCACAGATTTACAACGTGATTCGCGGCGATATGAGCATTGTCGGCCCAAGGCCTGAGCGCCCCGAGTTTGTCTCGGAGCTTCGGGAAAAGATCCCCTTTTATGAAACCCGTCACTATGTGCGGCCTGGCCTGATGGGCTGGGCTCAACTTAAATACCCTTATGGGGCCTCGGTAGAGGACGCCAGAGGCAAACTGGAATACGACCTGTATTACTCGAAGAATCGCAGCCTGCTGATGGATCTGCTGATCATGATTCAGACCGCAGAAGTTGTTTTGCTAGGCAAAGGTGTACGTTGATTCAACCGCAATAAAAAAGGGAACGGGAGGTTCTACTTATGAATGCCTTGGTTGTCATCAGAAACGGAATACTGGCCCTGTTTGCGGTGTTGTTGGCCGCCTGTACGGCTATGCCCTCATCTGAAACCATGCCGCCAGCGTCGGAGCTGGAGCCGGAAGCCTACGAAATCGGTGTGGGAGATACTGTGACTGTTCACGTATGGCGTAATCCGGAGCTCGGGCAATCCATCACGGTCCGGCCTGATGGCTATATTTCGCTGCCGCTGATGGGGGATGTGAAAGCCGAGGGCAAGCGGCCGGAAGCGTTGGCCTCGGAAATTACCCTGGGCCTGGCAGACTACATCCGCACACCGGAAGTGACCGTGATGGTGACCAATCCGGTAAGCAAGGAATTCCGAAACCGCATTCGTATCACCGGGCAGGTGATGTCGCCCCAGTCTGTTGCCTTCCAGCCGGGCATGACGGTGCTGGACCTGGTGCTGCTGGCTGGCGGCTTGACAGACTTTGCTGCCGATGGCAGGGCCACGCTGACCCGGATGATTGATGGTGAGTACCAGAGTTACGGGCTGAATCTCGGTGCCATGCTCAGGGATGGCAACATGAGTTCCAACCACGCCCTGCAGCCAGGGGATGTCATCAGCGTTCCCAGAAAGCAGTTATTTCGCGGTGAGCTCTGATGGATCTTCAGCTCCTTCTTGATACGCTGCGCGCGGTACAGCTGGAGCTTTACCGCAAACGAGTTATGGCGGCGGCGATCTTCATGCTGGTGACGGCGGGCGTGCTTGCCGTGGCATTCGTAACCCCGAAAACCTACACCTCCCACGCGGTGCTATACGCAGACCAGAGCAGCGTGCTGCAGCCTTTACTGCGGGGCCAGGCCGAGGTGTCGCAACTGGACCGGATTAACGAAGCCCGGGAACTGATCCAGAGCCGGAGCTTTCTGGAGCAGGTGGCAGTCGATACCGGTTTGATTACTGGCATGGAGGCGGACCAGCAGCGAAATTCGGCCATCGCAGCCCTGCGCAAGCAGGTGAATCTGCGGGTCACCAACCGCAGTTTCCTGGAATTGACTTACAGCAGCGGGCAGCCGGATCAGTCGTTCCAGGTGCTGAGTGCCGTGCTTAACCGCTTCCTTGAGCGTACCGCCCGGAAGAAGCGCTCGGAAAGTCAGGGCGCTTTCGAATTTATTGATTCCCAGGTCAAGGCCTACCAGCGTCAGCTGGAAGAGGCGGAGCAGCGGTTGAAGGACTTCCGGGTTCGTAACCAGGATGGCACTGAAGGTAATGTTGCCGCCCGGATCGAGCGTCTGCGCGGAGACATTGAAAACCTGAAACTGGAAATCGAACAGACCGAATCCCAGGTGGAACTCACCCGTACCCAGCTGGAGGAAGAGGAGCCGGTGCGACGGATAACGCTGAACGCGGGCCAGTCTTCTGCGGAGCGCCGGCTGGCAGCGTTGCGCCAGGAGCGGGACACCCTGTTGCTGCATTATCACGAGAAACACCCGGACGTGGTCTCTGTGCTTGGGCAGATTGCAGATCTTCAGCGCCAAATAAGGCAGCAGCCGAATAGCCAGCGCGAAGGGGTGCTGACCGAGGTTATGGAAAACCCCGTCTACGAAAGCCTGAAGTTGCAGCTGGCCGAAAGCACCACCCGGCTGGCAGGACAGAAAAACCGGCTGACATCACTACAGGCCTTGCTGGATGAGGCCTTCCAGCGCGGTGAGCGGGTGGCGGCCAACCAGGCCGAGCTGAGCGAGCTGACCCGGGATTACGACGTTACCCGGGACGTCTATGAAGACATGCTGCAGCGCCGGGAGCGGGCCCGGCTGACCATGACCCTTGATGTGCAGGGTGAGGGCGTGAGCTACAAGATCCAGGAGCCTGCATCCTACCCGGTAAGCTGGGATGGTTTGCAGCTCTATCAGGTGGGTATCGCCGGGCCGTTCCTTGGCAGTGCAACGGTGCTTGGCTTGCTGGTGATGCTGGTTATGTTCGACCAGCGGGTGCGCTCACCCCGAACGCTTCAGCTGGCACTTCCGCCCTCCATCCCGGTGCTGGCCACCATCCCTCACTACAGCAGTACCTGGAAAGACCGCCTGCTCCGAAAGGATGTCATCACCCTGCTTGTGATACTGGGGATCTTTATGGCGGCTTACCTGGCGTTTGTGTTGTTCAGCGTGATGGGTGTGACACCGGAACAACTGGTGCGAAAAGTCACCGGTCTGTTCGGAAGTGGAGGCCATTGATGGACGACAATAAACTCTATAACGCGTTGTTGAAAAGTCAGGAAGAGCGGCGCCAGCAGCAGGCGCAAACCGGAGAAGCGCGTTCCGAAGAACAGTTTCGCAAGGAGCGGCCGTTTGCTGGCACCCAACGTCGGATTCCGGACACTGGTCCTATTATTACCGATGCCGCAGACCACCGGCCAACAGTGTATGACCCCGCCTTGTCGCTGGGGATGATTGCCAACCCCAAACCCTGGACCCAGAAGCAGCTCAGGGAAAAGAAAATCATCTACCCGGGTATGCCGGACAAGCGGGTAATGGATGCCTACCGGGAGCTTCGTATCCAGCTCAGAAACCGGGCAGGCGACAAGGGCTTCACGGTAATGTACAGCAGCCTTGGCAACGACTCCGGCTCGGTATTGACGGCCTATAACCTGGCGGCCGCATTCGCCATGGATGCACACACCTCCGCGCTGCTGGTGGACTGCGATCCCCATGACAACGCTTTGCCAGGTCTGGTCTCATCGAAAATGGCCAGTGGCGTAACGGATTACGTGGCAGACGCAAAGGCCGACATCAAGTCCATTCTGTACCCCAGCGGTGTTGACCGGTTAACCGTAGTACCCGCCGGTACCCGGGTATCCCATGCGGTGGAGCTGTTCGCAGCGGTGCGGATGCGAGACCTGATGCAAGAGCTCAAGCATCGTTACCCGGACCGCTGCATCATCCTTAACACGCCGCCTATCCGGCGCAGTACCGAGGCCCGCATTCTGGAGCGGTTTGCTGACCAGATCGTGTTTGGCGTGCCCTTTGGCAACGTAACAGCAGAAACAGCCGCGGAGTGTGTGGATGCGGTTGATCCGCAGAAATTCGCCGGGCTGGTTTTCCAGGAGTGAAGCCATGAAACTCAGGGAAGAAAGGTTTATATGGTTAGTCGCCCCGTTGGCATGTGTGGTAGTGGCTTTCAGCGCACCCATGGCGGCCCAGTCTTTGTCGGACACCGTAGAGAGTGTGTCCGGGTCGGCCTCGGCCTATGGCGAGGCGGTACACACCCGTATGGATACCGCCTCGGGCCGGCGCAACAACACCAAGCCAGGTGCTGGCATATCCGGGCAGGTAGGGGGCGCGTTCAGGAGCGGTGCCAATCATTTAGCCCTGAATTACGGGGGCAGTCTGTCTGCCCGAAGAGACCTGCCTTCGGGAGATCAGACCGATTCCAGTTCCGTTAACGGCGCCTCCCGGTACGATTACGCGACGCTCGTAAATCCGTTGGATTTCAATCTCGGACACAGCGTTCAGTCGGTACGTAACAACACCGGTTTCCTGCTCAACTCCGGTGACTATGAA